>CAZXOZ010000010.1:0-11899 GCA_964642805.1 uncultured Sulfurospirillum sp.
AATCAATATAAGAGAAATTTAGCTGTTTGCTTGGTTTGAATTTGCAAGTGGCTCGAGTATATAATTAAGTTTATTGACCCAAAAGGTTTAAACCAAGGTGTACATAAAACAAAAGATAAGCTAGAGGGTTTTGAAAAAATATTTGTCGATAAAGAGTTTGCAAGTAAAAATCTTAATTTTAAGGTTGAGCTTTACCTCTACAGTATTGAGCGAAAAAGTGATGAGTTAATTGATAAATATGTAGAATTTGAATTTGAAAAGATATTTTAATATGGAGAGCAATATTTGAAAACACTAACAATCATAGATACTTTTGGTTTCTTTTTTAGGAACTACTACGCACTTCCAAATCTTAGAAACAAAGATGGCTTTCCGACAGGGCTTATAACTGGATTTGCTAACTTTATATACACTCTTAAAGAAGATTATGCGACTGATTATATACTTTTTGCCCTTGATGCGAAAGGTAAAAACTTTAGGCACGAGATAGACCCCAACTATAAAGCAAATCGCTCGCCAGCTCCGCAGGATTTGAAAACTCAGCTTCCTGTTGCGATTGATTGGATTGAGAAGATGGGATTTGAGAGTTTTGCAAAGGAGGGTTTTGAGGCTGACGATGTTATAGCGGCTACGGTTAAGTTTGCAAAAAAACAGGGTATAAAAGTACGAATAGTTACTCATGATAAAGACCTTTATCAGCTAATAGACGGTAGCCAAGTAACCATTTTTGATCCTACGAAAAAGGTAGAGATTGACAGAGAGAGATGTTTTGAAAAGTTTGGAGTTTACCCTGAAAAAATTAGAGATTTTCTCTCGTTAGTTGGAGATGCGGCAGACAATATCCCTGGTGTTAAGGGCATAGGAGCTAAGGGTGCAAAAAAACTTCTTGATGAGTTTAGTGGTGTTGAAGAGATATATAGCAATATTGAAAAAGTAGCAAATCCAAGAAGTCAAAGACTGCTTGTAGAGGGCAGAGATAGTGCTTTTTTGAGTAAGAAGCTCGTGCAACTTGATGATAGCATAGATGTCTCTAGTAGATTTGTAAGTTTTAAGTTTCCTGAAAATCAGCCACTAGAGAATATAATTGATGAGCTAGAGAAGTATGAACTAAAAACCATACTCTCTCGCTTAAAACATACTCCTCAAGAGCAAGAAAAGAGAGAGATAAACCTGTTCGAACCTATTTTACTAGACACAAAAGAGAAGCTTTTAGCTGTGGTGCAAAAGCTTACATGTAGAGACTTAGTTGCTTTTGACACTGAAACAACGGGACTTAATGTAAAAATGGCAAAGATAGTTGGATTCTCTTTTGCTATTAATGAAAAAGAGGCATATTATGCTCCTATAGCTCACAACTACCTTGGTGTAGGTGAACAGGTCAGTTTTGATGATGCAAAAAAAGCTATAGAGAAAATCTTTACATGTAGAGTAGTTGGACATAACTTAAAGTATGATTTTGCGATTATTAGACAGAATTTTCAATCTTTTAGAGTTAAGTATTTCTCAGATACTATGATTTTAGCTTGGATTTTAAACCCTGAACAAAGAGTTGGGCTTGATGCACTTGCTAAGCGTTTTTTTGATTATGATATGGTTAAGTTTAAGACAGTAGTCCCTAAAGGGGAAGACTTTAGTATGGTCAATATTGAAGATGCTTGCAAGTATGCTTGTGAAGATGCGTGGATGACCTTTAAACTTTATAAAAAATTGGCCGAGGTTTTAGAGCCAAAACTTTTTACTCTTGCACAAAAGATAGAGTTTCCTTTTATAATTACACTGCTTGATATGGAAGAGGAGGGCATAAAGGTAGATACTTTGTATCTAAAGCAGCTAGAGAATAAAACAAGTGGCGCAATTGAAAAGCTAAAGATAGATATTTTTGAACTGTGTGGAACAGAGTTTAACTTAAACTCTCCAAAGCAGCTAGGTGTAGTTTTGTTTGAGCAGTTAAAACTTCCAGTCATCAAGAAGACAAAAACAAGCTATAGCACAGATGAGAGTGTCTTAACAAAGCTTTTAGAAAAGCATGAAGTTGTAGCAAGACTTTTGGAGTACAGAGAGCTTGCAAAACTTCAATCTACATATATTAAACCACTTTTAAAACTTGGAGAAAACTCTACATGTAGCCGTATTCATACCTCTTTTTTACAAACAGGAACGGCGACAGGAAGACTAAGCTCTAAAGATCCAAACTTGCAAAATATACCAACTCGCTCAAAACTTGGGCGAGAAGTTAGAGATGGTTTTATTTCAAAAGATGGATATAGTCTTATAAGTATCGACTACTCTCAAATTGAGCTTAGGCTTTTGGCTCACTATAGTGAGGACGCTGATTTGCTAGATGCGTTCAATATGGGCTTAGACATCCATAGACAGACAGCTTTAAAGCTTTTTGGAGAGGAGGAGGCTGATGAGAAAAGAGGGGTTGCAAAGAGTATAAATTTTGGATTGCTTTATGGCATGGGGGCTAGAAAACTATCTCAGACAATTAAAGTTAGTCAAAAAGAGGCTAAGGAGTATATAGATAACTATTTTAAATCCTTCTCTACTGTAAAGAGCTATCTTGAGAGTATTAAGGATAGTGCGAAAGAGAGAGGCTTTGTTGAGACACTTTTAGGACGAAGAAGGTATTTTGATTTTGAAAATGCAAATGGTATGCAGGTTCCCATGTATGAGCGAGAGGCGGTAAATACTCGCTTTCAAGGAAGTGCCGCAGATCTTATGAAGCTTAGTATGAACAAGATAGGAGATGAGATTTTAAGTGAGGATTCAAAATTACTTCTTCAAATACATGATGAACTTATCTTTGAGGTAAAAGATAGTGAGGCTAAAGAGTTTGCAAAAAAAGCAGTAGATATTATGGAGAGTATTTATAAACTAAAAGTTAAACTAGAGGTCAGTGTAAGCATAGGAAAAAATTGGGGAGAGTTAAAGTAGCTACTTTTCAACTAGTTTGTCCATTACAAAAAGCCTTAGGTCTTTTTTTAGTACTTCATTTTTTATGGCTTCTTTGTATACTTTATCTACTTTTTTTGCATATTTATCATAGGCAAAGTATGGAAAGTGAACTATCCAAGCTTTTTTAATAAGTTTGAGTGTAATTGCATCTCGTATCCATGCCCTAAAGAAGCTAAAGCCTATAAAAATAATACTGGTCGCTATGACTGTTAGTGCGATAGAGAAGTGAAAATTTATATTTGTTAAAGTGTAGTGAGTTAGTGCTAGTAGAGGAGCTATTATGGTTGCACATAGGAGAAGATATACGGTATAAGCTTTTAATATACTCATTCTAAATCCAAGTTTACCTGGATCTACATACATTCTCTCATTGTAGTGACTATTTGCTGAGAGTAGGTCTTTAAAGGTTACTGGTTGACTCGATAGTATATAGATATAGTTTATAATTTTTTCTTTTATTGCAATTTTTCTTTTCATTAAAGTTCCTAGTTGTTTTGCCTATTCTACCATAAAACTAAAAATATTTTTTTAAAAAATTGATTAACTTGACAGAGAGTTTTGATTCGTAGTTAATTTTTTGTTTTACAAGAAACTCTATTAGTTTTCTTTGCTCTATAATTTTGAGTTTAGAATTATCTTGCCAAGAATTTTTGTAGTTCACTGATTGATTTCTCATTTTTTATCCTAAATTTTATCTCTATTCTTCTTGAGGCATTTTTATCTTCAGTGCCATCTTCATTGAGAACCATGCTTGAAAATGACCTTCCGCTAGCACTTACATACTCTCTTAAAATCGAACTTTTTTCTGGGTAGTTTTTATACAAAAAGGTCATAACCTCTAAGGCTCTTTTTTGTGATAATTCTAGATTGTGTAGATATGAGCCATCTGAGTTTGTATGACCTTCGATTATTATTTGCTCTATATGTTTTTTTATATCTTCATTTAGCAAAAGTGTGTCTATGTATTTTTTAAGCAGACTGCTTAGCTCCTCTTTTGATCCCTCTTTCAGTTTATATTCATTTTGGTTAAATAGTATATTTGAGCTAAATCTAATCGAGCCGCTACTCTCATCTACATCTATACTAGCTCCAAACTTTTCTTTTAGTTTTGATACTACTTTTATCCTTATGCCTGTTAAATTTTTAATTTTTACTTTGGTTATATTTAGCTCTTCAACTAAAGCTTGGTGCTCTTTTAGTCTTACTACTAAAGAGCTTTGTAGCATGGCTAGCTGCTCATCTTTTAGAGATATTGTGTGAGTATTTTCTTCTAATCTTAACTCTAGTGCTTCATTTGCCACTTGAAGATCTCTCTCTTTTAGTTCATAATTAAAAAGTAAATCTTTTAGCTTTTGAATCTCTTGAGCATTTATGCTTATCACCTCTAGGTTATTAGCTATTAGTTCATTTAGCTTCTCTTTGTTTATCTCGCTTAGGTCTAACTCTTCGCCCATAGAGTGAAGCTTGCTTTGTAGTTTTGTGATTTCAAAAGTGAGATTAAGGTTGTTTTTTCTAGCATCTTCAAGCTTCGCTCTTACCTTTTCAAGCCTCTTTTTTTTATCTGAAAGATCATCTTCACTAAGCCCTAAAGCTTTTTTCTCGCTAATTAAGTTAGCTCTTATAGCCTGCAGGTCAGTTTGAATAAAAACATACCTTATAACGATAGCTCCAATAAGCAAAATAAAAACAAAAAGTAGTCCAGCCATTAAGTCAGCATAGGATATCCAAAAGTTAGCATCCTCTTGTTTTTTGGTTTTTTTATACATTTTAGCTCTCTAGCTCTTTTACACTTTTGAGTGAACTCACTATCTTCGCTACTTCGCTATCTATAATTTTTAGAGTATCTTGTAGTCTGTTTGTAAATTTTTCATCAAAGTTATTTAGGTGTGAATTAAAGGACCAGCCTATTTGGTCCGTGTCTTTTTTCATTACTTCAAAGTTATTGATGATAGCTTGATGAATTTTATCAACATTTTGTGCACTAATGCCCTCTAACGATGAGGCTATTTGAGACATGCTGTTCTCTTTTATTTTGAGTGCTTGAGCTATCTCTTTTAGATATTGTGTGTTTAGCTCTATCTTTTGCGATGACTCTTTATATGTGTTCATCATATCCTTAAAGTTTTGTACAATTTGTCTGTTTGCCTCTTGAGATTGACTTGTTAACTTAAGGCTTTCGTTCATTTGCAGAGTAGTATTTTTTACTGCATTTTGCTCAATTGTGATAATCTCATCAAACATTTTGATTCTTTGAGTTATGCTTTTATTCATGTTTTCAACTAGCTCATCTTGTGCAAAATTGTTAAATACTTGATTTAGCTTTTCAAAATTCTCCATGCTTTTTTTGAAGTAGGTCTGCTCTATCTCCTCTTTATCCCAAAATAGAGATTTGGTTTGCAGTTTTACACCTTGGATAACTTTTTCAAATTTACTCAGACCACTCTTATCAAAGAAAACCCACCAAATAGATAAGAAAATACCATATATAGAGACATAAAAAGCAGTTCCAACACCACCAAGAAGCAGTGAAATCTCTCTCTCTAATACAGCAGAAGTGTTAGAGGAGAAGTCAGGCATAGAGAGGGCTATGGAGATGAAAGTACCCAAAATCCCTAGAGTAGGAAAGATGCCTGCCGCGATTGAGGCATAGTTTTCATTTCTTAAGTCAGATGTATAGTTTTTTGCAAAATCACTATATGAGATATTGGCTTTTGAGATATTGGCTATGCTTAGGAGGTTTTTATTGATATATATCTCAAGTTCATCTTTGAAGTTGCCTAAATCTTGCGTAAATTTACAAGAGGCATAATAGGCATTGTGTTTGAGCAAAAATAGATAGATTATAAAAATTATACCTATCAAAATTACACTATGAATCTCTACTCTAAAGTCAATAAAATTCATATAACCAGCAACTATGAAAAGATATGTTGCAAAAGGAGCTGTTAATAGGTAGAAAATTTTTAAAAGACAATTCTGATTGGTATTAACTTTGCTATTTAAAAAACTTGATTCCTTCATAGTTGGCCTTTATAGTAAAATACAAGATTATAGCAAAATATTCTTTAGATGCTCTTTTTTTAATCCTCATTTCGATTTGGTATAAGGTGCTCATATTTTGCATCAGTTAAAGTATCCATAAATGCCACCAAGGCTTTCACTTTTCTATCACTTAACGGCTTACCTATCGTAAGTAGTTCAAAATTTATATTTTCTTCTACCTCTGGAGAGCCCCAAGGTTCATTGGTCTCTGGATTTATTGCCCTATCTAGATCAATGTATTTGTCATAAAATTCTACTACTGTAGCAAGCTCTTGAAACACTCCATTGTGCATATATGGAGCAGTCACTGATATGTTTCTAAGAGTTGGTACTTTAAACTTTCCATCATGTTTTTTGTCATCTATTTTTGGATTATTTAGTAAACCATGGTCAATAAATGTCTTGGGATCTACTACATTTTTTGCCATCAAGTAGTGATTTTGAGGCACTCCTATATTGTGATACTCATAGTTTGTAAAAGTATCTCTTGGGGAATCCTCTTTTTTGAGCATGTGACATTTAGCACAGTTTGTGTTATTGTTACTAAAAAACAGACTTCTTCCTAGATCTTCAAGTGGAGTTAAGTCATACTCTCCTTTTAAAAATCTGTCATACTTGCTATCAAACGGAGCAAATTCATCTGTTCTTTCAAAGCTAGCTATTGCTTGAGCCATCATTGAGTAGGTTTTATTGACATCTTTAAAAATATCGTTGCCATATAGCTCTTTAAAGGCTTTGCTGTACACTGGTGACTGCTCAAACCTATCGACTAAGAATTTTTTATTTGGTATATTCATCTCAACGGGGTTTAAAGGAGGACCTTCAGCTTGCTCTTGTAAATCGAGTGCTCTTCCATCATGAAATTGACCACCTTTATACTCCCCACTTTTTTTATCAAAGTGAAAATCTGGACTAAACATAGCATAAGATGCAGTTGGAGTATTTCTATCCCCTATACTTTTTTGGTCATCTCCTAGTGAGCCTGCCCCCATTACGCCATTGTCTCTATCATCTATAAAAGCATGGTTGGGATTGTGGCAGGTTGAACAGCTTTGAGTTTGATCTTTAGATAAGATTGTATCAAAAAAGAGCATTTGCCCAAGTTCTATCTCTTTTTGAATATCAACTTCAGCTACTTTGGGCGAATTACAGCCTACTAAAAGTAGAGCGGTACCAAGGAGTAGCTCTAGTTTGTGCCTTATTTGCATATTTTTTTCCTATTATCTTTTTGTATGACTTAACGAATGGAGTAAACAGTATTTGATTAATAGTTTGAAAGTTCTTAACCTCTATGCCGGTGCGAAATTTTTTAACATTTTTTGAGTATATTAGTGTACCAAATACTCTATCCCAAACTGCGAGATAGCCCCCAAAATTTTTATTTACATACTTGTTACTGTGGTGGATTTGATGTTGATAGGGCGATATAAGAAAGCTCTCAACACTCTTTGGGTATCTGATTTTTATGTGAGAGTGCCTTAGGTTTGAGCCTGCTAGTGAAAAGATAAAAAGAAGAATATTTGCTCCTAATATCTCAACAATACCTATCATAGCACCAAATAGATAGATAAAAACTCCGCTTACTACTCCAATGCTTAAAGCATATCTAAAACCAAAAAGCAGGTTTTCTACTGGATGAATTCTATAAAATGTGATAGGAGTTAAGACTCTTGCACTATGATGAACCTTATGAAACTCCCAAAGGAAAGGAACAATATGCATAATCCTATGAAGCCAGTATCTAGTAAAGTCACTAACAATAAATAGTGCAAGTGTAAACAGAACCATAACCTCACTATAGGACAGACTTCGTATTCGTATATATCCAAAATTTCCTAGTAAAACCTCATAGGTAAATTGTGTTACCTCTTTTGCACTAAAAACAAGAGGTATGATAATTATAGCTTTTATAAAAATAGCTAAAACATAATACTTATAGTCCAAAACAGCACTTTTGTGGAGCCAAAGCTTTCTACTCAAGTTTAGCCTTCGCTCCTTTTTGAAGATAGTTAAATAGACTGTAGCAATAGCCAATGATGATAGTATATAGACCCAAAATACCCTTTTACTGGGGTTGAAAAATGAGTCAAAAAAATCAATCTC
Source organism: uncultured Sulfurospirillum sp. (assembly GCA_964642805.1). Classification (GTDB taxonomy): domain Bacteria; phylum Campylobacterota; class Campylobacteria; order Campylobacterales; family Sulfurospirillaceae; genus Sulfurospirillum_A. The sequence goes on from CAZXOZ010000010.1 coordinate 8,104, forward strand.
CATCCGCATCCAAAATTTTTGATGTAACATTTAGTTTCTCTATAAGAGAGATATAGTAGACAAAGTGAAGATTTTTTACACTGTTGTGGAGATTTTTTGCACTACTAAAGTCATCATTCTCTATTTTAGAAGCATATTTTTTTGCACTGTTGAGGTAGTTTACGGCTCTAGCTATTTCATCTTCCATCTTATAGACCTCTGCCAAGCTTCCAAAGTTTTTAAACTCCCGCTTATCTAGTATATCTAAGTGTGTATCTATAATAGCCTCTATAGCGATAGTGGAGTGTTTACTTATGTAGTACTCTGCTCGTCTATTGTCTGGTTTGCCTCTAGCTTTTTTACTTAGCCCAATAGAGTCTCCAATACGCCACTCTTTTAGCTTAAATGAGCTCTCTATGAGACTATTTACTATAGCAAAGTTTGCCTTTACTTTATCAGAAACAAAACTCTCTCTAACCTCTATATAGCCATTAAGTATCTCTTGCAAGTTTCTTTTCATTGTTTTAGTTATAATAAGTGCTATATTTTTTACCCTTTCATCATTTAAATCTTGAGTAAAAAGTATATATTCTAGGGCATTGATAGTTTTATGCGAATTTTTAAATAGTGCAGTCTTTAACTCTTCATCACTTGCTATAACTAAGTCAAGTTGGACTTTTATATCCTCATTACCTTGGCGATACTTATCAATAAACCTTGGAATATCAATATAGTCATAATTCAAATCTCCTAAAATATAAAAAGCCTCAACACTTTTCCAGCTCTGAACAAGTGGAGTAAAGTAGTCTTTAGCTTTTTCATTCTCACCACTTTTGATGATATTTGTTAAGTTTTGTATATCGACTATAGTCTGTTTGCTATTTTTTAATATAACATTATCGTATAGTGAGTTTAGCTTTTCATTCGCAAAAACAAAGCTTAAGCTCAACAGTAACCCTAATAAAATTTTCATAATAATCTCCTATTTTAAAGTTCTTCTATATATCGAATTATAGATGCTCTTTGCTTCTTATCTAAATTCATAAACATCTCTTTTGCGTATTTTGCTTCCCCTCCATGCCACAGTATGGCCTCTTCAATAGTTTTTGCTCGTCCATCATGAAGCAGTGCGGGCTCTTCACCAAGAGCTAATTTGTACTTACCAACACTCCAAAGAGGAGCAGTTCTCCACTCTGTTGGAGTTGCTAAAAACTCACTTCTTCCATCACTCAATCCTTCACCCATATCGTGAAGTAGTAGGTCTGAAAAAGGCTTAATTTTATGACCATTTTTTAGAGTAAATGATGGCCTATGGCAGTTAGTACAGCCTATCTGCTCAAACAACCCTTCTCCACTTTTTTCAGTTATAGTGGACTTTGGAATTTTTAGACTTGTTAGAAAAAAAGTAATTGCTTCAAGCCTCATTTGTGGCAAATCAAATTCAGACATGCCTCGTCTACTATCTCCTATTGGCGCTTCAAGACACTCTAGTTGATTTTCAGTACAGTTTTCATGCGGAAAAAGGTAGTTTGTCAAACTCATATCATGTGAAGCAGCTGCTGCAGATTGGTGTTTTACACTTGGAGCCGAAGCTTTCCATGTAAATTTTCCAACTCTAAAGTCTTTAAACTCCGGACTATATACTATATTTGCTTTACCTGATATACCATTACCATCTCTATCTTCAATATCTTGATACTCTAAAATCTGCTCATCAGTTATTTGATCTAGAAGACCAAGTCCGACTAAGGCTTGACCCATTCTGTTGCTTACGATAACTTCTGGATGAAGCTCTCCATACTGTAATCTATAGAGCTTCTCTTCAGGCTTACTAAAAGGTTTACTTAGTATTACAGTTGATCCATCTGGATATGTAACTAGTTTTTCCTCATAAGCAATTATTAGCTTTGCTTCAAAAGGAACATTACCACTTCCATTGATACTTATTTGAGCACCATAAGTTGGTTCTGCAACAAAACCACTATATCGAAGCTGTTTTTTATGCTCTTCACTCCCATCAGAAGGTATAGAGAGTCTAGCGATATATCCTCTAGCCGGCATCCCGCTTTTTGAGAGCTTTCTTGCTAAGCCATTATTGGGATGACAGGTAATACAGGTATTTGCTCCAAACAGTGGACCTAGACCATCTCTCGCCGTTGTTGCTGCTGGGGCTTCTACCCAGGGTATTCTATAAAAACTTTTTCCCAAGATGAAAGTATCGAGTTCTTCATCATTTAGTCCCGAAATTTTTTTAGAAAATACTTTTTTACTTTTGACATTGGTTGTATATTTTTTCTCAAAAATTTCTTGTTTAGTTGAAGCTTCTGCTATGCAAAAAAGCCCAGCAGTCAAGATGACTACTGAGCTTAGTTTTCTTCCAATCAATCTAGTACTCTACTAAATTTTTGTTTCTTCAGCATCAGTTACCTCATCAATAGTAAGATTTATACCATTTGCTTTTGCAACTATAACCATCTGATCACCTAGTTTTCTTAACTCATTTTTCAATCTTACAATAACTTTCACTTGAGGGTCATCTGGAAAAATTTGTCTATCAAAGTGTCTACTACCATTTGCAATAGCGTCTATACTAGCAATTTTATCTTCAATATCACTCATAAGAGCGATCATTTTTTCCGCATCTTTTTGACTCATAGAGTCTATAGGTGCCTTGCCATGATCAACACCCTTATATGTTCCCATAATGATATTTTTAAATCCAACATAGTTTGTAACTATATCTCTGTGAGTATTATCACTAAAGCAACTATGCTCATCCTCTTCGCTTGGAGTAAGAACAGCTATCGCTATTCTCTCATTTGCTAGCTCAGATTTAATAAAAATTCCCATACCAGCAAATACATCTTTTTTAGCATCTTCTCTACTTATGTTTTTTGCAGCATCATCACCTGTTAGTTTACCTAGGAACGCTCCTCTGTAGCAACCAGTTGCATTGGCTGAGCAGTTTGAGCTAGTATTTTTTGACCAAGCACCCGTTATAACCTCTAGGTCATCAACTAGCTTCTTAGCACTAGCATTTAGATAGGCTTTTCTTCTTTCTGCATTTTCATCAGTCGTAAAGTCGCTAAGTGGACGCTCGCCCGCAGTTAATGCACCATAAGTTACACTGTCTTTCATAAAATTACTATAATCTTGGTCTTGTCCCCATAGTAAAAACTCTATTGCATGGTATCCAGTAGCTACATTTGCTTCTCCACCATTTTCATTTAGTGCAGTTAGTGCATCTACTGTGATAGTAGTTATATTTACAGCTTGACTCTCTTCTCCTCCTGGATCAAAGTAGCCTGTGCTATCTATGATATTTCCACTTGTTTTTTTACCTTTTGCGTCCATGGTGTAGTCAATCATGTTTTCATCTAGCGGCCAAGCATTTATCTGCCCCTCTAGTGCACCGTAGGCATCAGCTACCCATCCCTCTTCTGCATCAATTGGTCCGTTTGATAACCTAAAAATCTCAGTTTGCCCATAAGACTCTCTTGATTGCAACCAAACAGCTTTTGCAGTTGACATAGTCTCTTCGGTTGGATTTTTGGTAAACCTATCTATCGCAGCCTCTAGTTTTTTTGCATCACTCAAAGAGTCTTTATAGTTTAGGTATGCAATGTTTGCATATGTCTCCAAGACTGTATCACTACTTGCAGTAGGTGATGTTGACGGTTTAGTTGCACAACCACTAAGGGCTATGATAGCTGCAAAGCTAAGACTAGCTACTAAAAGTTTCGTTATTTTCATTATATCTCCTTTGATAATTATTCATCAATCTTATATAAAGTTGACTTAATATTAACTTAATATT
>CAZXOZ010000010.1:11999-24480 GCA_964642805.1 uncultured Sulfurospirillum sp.
ACTTAATATTAACTTAATATTGATAACTACTATTAGATAGATTTAACTAAAAGCTACTATTTATTTTTGCTATCCACTCTTTTATCCTATCTTCAGTAAGTTCGCTTTGATTGTCTTCATCTACAACAAGCCCAACAAACTTATCGTTTACAAGTGCTGAAGACTCTCCAAAGTCAAAGCTACCACTATCAATACCATCTCCAATTATGGTTGCACCCCTCTCTTTAACTTTTTCATAAAGAATGCCTAAGCCACCTACAAATGTATCATAATAGGACTCTTGATCACCTAGTCCAAAAAGGGCAACTTTTTTACCTGTAAAATCTATCGTGTCAAGATTTTCAATAAAATCCTCCCAGTCATCTTGTAGTTCACCATCACCCCAAGTAGAAGTACCCAGTATTAGGTTCGTGCTATCTTCAAAATCCTCATTTGATGCATCTGTGATATTGACTAGCTCTGTTTCGTGTGTTAGCTCTTGTGCTATCGCTTCTGCAACATCTTGTGTAGCTCCACCCATGCTTCCAAATATGATTTTTATCATAATTTTCCTTTGTTTTTAAATTTTTAACCCAGATTTTGCAATAGAATTGCAAAATCTGGGTCAAAAGCTAATTATACAATATTACTCACTAAATTAGTGCTTAATTTATTGGATTTGTGATATTTGTTAAGAAAGTTTTTTGTAGGAAGTATGAATAGCAAGTTTATTCCTTGTCGCCATAATGGCTTTGCTCATTATGATGACAAGGTGAATTAGCTACTTAGAGGATTTAAATTGCCTAGCTAAAGCTACTATTTATTTTTGCTATCCACTCTTTTATCCTGTCCTCAGTAAGTTCGCTTTGATTGTCTTCATCTATTACAAGACCTACAAATTTTTCGTCAATAAAAGCTGTAGACTCTTCAAAATCAAAACTATCTCCATCGACATCGCCTCCGATTATGGTTCCGCCTTTCTCTTTTACTTTCTCATAAAGAGTACCCATTCCATCAACAAATACATCACAGTAAGACTCTTGGTCGCCTAATCCAAAAAAAGCAACTTTTTTACCACTAAAATCTATATCGTCAAGATTTGAAAAGAAGTCATCCCAATCTTCTTGAAGTTCACCGTCTCCCCATGTAGAAGTACCTAGTATTAGATTTTCGCAATCAAAGTCGTCATTTGACGCATCTGCTATATCAATTACCTCTGTTTCGTGTGATAGCTCTTGTGCTATAGTTTCTGCTACCTCTTGTGTAGCTCCTTCTGTACTTCCAAATATGATTTTTATCATAGACATTTTCCTTTATTTTAATTTTTAACTGACCTTACGCACTATAACAAGCAAAGCTCGCTATAATGGTATGGAATAAATCCCCTACAACCCCCTAAAGCTATGAAAAGCAGGACTTTTCGAGAAATAAGTACATAAGGTCAGTTTTTAAAACAGAACGAAAGTGAGTATGGTATGATTTTTACTCTATACTCATTCTCGCTTATGTTAAGCTCTGGCAGTTTTAACTCTATATGCCTCTTAAACTCTTCGGTTTTAGGGTAGACAATATATACTTGATTGTACTTTTTTTATCTTAATTCCTCCTTTGCTATATCTACTTGTTTGCTTGAGTGAATTTTATTTATATCAAAAGTACAAAAACTAGGCACAACAAATATCGAAGTTTCATCCCCATTATAGCCTATTATAGAGATACCATCTTTTAGGTTTGTTACTTTTTTACCCTTATTGACTTTTTTAATTCGTTCATAGATTAAGCTTGAAAACATATCGTTTAAATAAAAAAGCATTTGTGCTTGAGGGTTTTTGTGGAAAAGTTCTATCCATTTTGCTACTACAAGTGAGGGAGTTTTAGATAAAACCCTTCTATTTAGCTTGTGATGTTTCATTAAAAATTTAGCTTTTTTCATACTTGAAACTGACAAAAAATTATTGATAACAATAGTTGAAACTACATCTAGTTTAAAAGCTTTTACTGCTTCTACTTTATAGATAAAGCTGGCTGGTAAGAGAGATTTTACTTTATCGTTAAAGTTCTCTAAAAGAGGTTTTTTAAAATCAAATTCTTCCTTTTTGAATTGTAAATCTTCACACATGTAAAAGTTAAACATAGATAAAAAGAGAGAGCGTTTTTGCTCCTTAGTTGTTATTTGGTTTGAGCAGGGAAGGTACTCTCTATAGATTCCATTTTCATACTCAAATCCAACAACTTCACTATTTGACATGAGAACCACTTTCTTTTAAAAAACTATTTTTCACAAATAACCTCTTTTGATAATAAGAATCAAATTTTACTATTTTGATTCTTATGTTTAGTTTAACCCAAATTATGCAATAGAATCGTATAATTTTGGTTAAAGGACATGTGTACTGTCGGCTGTTTTTATACTAGGCATAGTGATAGGAATCTTTTTCTATCAATTTGCTCAAATTGTGATATATACTCAAAGGCTTCATCATAGTCATCATCTGTAAGTAAAACTACCTCATCAATGATTTCCATAAACTCTTCATCATCAAGAGTGTTAAATCCACCATCCTCAATGATTTCCAATATTTTTGCGTCTATTTCTACTTCATCGTAACACATAATTCCACCATTTTTTTAAAATTTGAGAAAGACTATCAAAAAATATCTTAATTACTATTTAAATTCTACAGTTTATTGACAATTAATTCTCTTTAGAGACAATTTTAAATGAATTTGCCCTTAAAGAGATTTACAGAGATCGTAATGCTTCAGCAAATTTACTTGTAATCTCTCTGTAATCTCTCTTCTCTAGCAGTTTTGCCTGTCCTGCTTCACCCATTTTTCTTATTTGATCCTTTGATGTCTCCATTATTTTATTTAACTTTTTTACGATTGAATCTTTATCAAATTCACATAACAGAGCATCAGTACAGTCACTAAAAATCTCCCTACTTTTATCGCTATTTGTCATAAGCACTGGTATAGCGGCTGTATAGTACTCTACAGTCTTTATATTGATTGAGGTATTAAATAGGTCAATATTTGGTTGTAGCGATAAGCCTATATCGCAATTGGTCATTAGGGCAAGTAGCTCATCTCTACTTTCTGCTTTAGTGATTCTTACCCTCTCTTTAATGGAGGAGTATTCATTTAGGTATTTTTGAGCTATCTTTTTATCACTAGTGAAGATATAGAGTTTCCAGTTGTCATGTTTTAACTCATTGAAGGCTTTTATCACTATTTTAAATTTTCTTATTTTGCTTAGCGAGCCAGAGTAGACAAATTTAATCTTATCATCACCTCTTTTTACTTTTGTGCGGATATTGTCTGGATCAATGCCTGATGGAATAATATGAGTTTTTGTTGTTACATTTGGACAATATATATCTTTTAGTTCCTTGGAAGTTGGTAAAAATATATCACATCTATTGATTAGCTTTGTTCTTGTATATGTCCTTATTTTCTTCTCAATTTTTAACAATATATTAGATTTGTTTTCAGCTCTTGCTTGCTCTAGCTTTAGAGCTAACTTAGGGAAAGAGAGTCTATATCCTACTTTTATATCATATGTGCCTCGCAACGATAGGATATTATCTAGTATCTTATACATGTTTCGTACAATCACAAAATCATACTTAAATACATCTATCTCATTTTCACTAAGATATTTTAAGATATCATTTTTTTCATGAATCGGAACAATAAAGCGCCCATTTCTGTCCTCAAAATCACTCTTATATTTTGTTAAATATACAATATCAACATCCATAAGCTCAGGTAGATATTTTTCAAATAATGGACCAATAAAGTTGTGCTCCGTATACTCTTCTCTGTCGGTGATATATAAAATTTTTTTCATAAAACTCTCCTTAATTGTTGATTATCGTCTAAATTTTAGCAAATAAAGTCTAATTTTACAATAAAGAGTGCAACAATACTAAAATTATATTTGTGGTGAGTAGTTTTTTAGAACCCTCTCTTGCTCTCTAAAGTCTGGCATAAAACTCACTACATGTTGCCAGAAGGTTTTTTGATGATGTTTGTATTTTATGTGTGAGAGTTCGTGCACTATAACATATTCAATACATTTTAGAGGAAGCTGAGCAAGTGAACTTGTGAAACTTAACTCATTTGTAGCACTACAACTTCCCCATCTTTTTTTTGTTTTTCTAAAGAGCACTTTTGTTGGCATAAGACCCATCTTTTGAGACCACTTGCTCACTAGTGGTAAAGCTATACTTTGAGTTTTTTGTTTATAAAAGTCTGCTAGCTTGCCCTCTACATGAAGAGACTCTTCTTTGCCGTACAGCAGTACTTTGTTTTTGTATCTATATGTATTTGATATTAGTTTTTTTTGTTCTACAAGTAGAAGTTTTTGGGCAATCCAACTCGTTTTTTTCTCTACAAGAAGTTGAACTTTTTTTAGTGAAAAGTTAGGGTTTTTTACAACTACCCCCAAGCAGGGGTCAATAACGATATAGAGGTTTTTAAGTTTTTTGCTTGTGATTAGGGTGTATGGCAGTTTTTTGTTGCCATAGACAATAAAGTGCTCTATTGGAACCAACTTTTTATCTTCTCAACAACTCCATCAAAACTACTCTCGTGTGGACTGCTTTCTATGCCAAAATCCTCTTGAAGTTTAGTCAAAATCTCTCTTTGCTCAGATGTTAGTTTTTTTGGATACTTTATCTTGATTTGAGCTATCATATTTCCAAGCTCTCCTGTGTGGACATTTTTTACACCCTCGCTCTTAAATACAAACTGTTGCTTATCTTTTGCTCCCATTGGAAGCTCTAGTTTTGCTTCACCCCTAAGAGTGGGTATAGATATCTCTTCTGCTAAAACAATCTGAGTGAAAAATAGCGGTACCTCTATGTATATATCATCATTGTGTCTAGTAAAATGCTCATCTTCACCAACAGTGATTTGGATATATAGGTCGCCTCTTTCACCTCTTTCACCTATGTTTCCTCTTCTAGCTACCCTGATACGGTTTTCGTTATCAATGCCTTCTGGAATATCGATTGTTATCTTATCGCTCTCTTCAATGTATCCCTTTGCATTACATGTAGAGCAGGGATTTTTTATGCTTGTGCCTTTTCCTTGACAGTGAGGACATGTTTGAGAGTATGTCATAAAACCCTGCCTGTAGAATACCTGACCTTTACCACCGCACTCATCACATGTGGAGTGCTTATTGTCGCTACTGCCTGTACCACTGCAGTCATTACAAGGTTTTTTATATCTATAGTCCACCTCTTTGCTGCATCCAAATATCGCTTCATTAAAAGCGATATCTACTCCTACTTCTGTATCAAGTTGGTATTTTCTTTGAGCTCTTCTTTCACGACTAGCACCAGCAAACCCTTGCCCAAAAACAGACTCAAAAATAGAGCCGAGATCACCCATGATGTCTTCATATTTCATATCACTAAAGTGACTAAATCCTTGAGAGTCTAATCCCGCTTTTCCATGTTTGTCGTAAATGGATTTTTTCTTAGAGTCGCTTAAAACTTGATAAGCCTCATTAATCAGCTTAAACCTCTCTTCTGCTTCTTTATCACCCTCGTTTCTGTCTGGGTGAAATTTTAATGCTTGTTTTCTGTATGCTTTTTTGATAATACTGTCATCAGCATCTCTTGTAATTTCAAGTATCTTATAGTATTCTAAATCCAATTTATAGTTCTCTCTTCTAGCAAGTTTTTAAGAGAAGCATTCTAGCAAAAAAAAGATAAATTATCAATCAAAAATAACTATTAGTTTAAATTATGACAATGATTATCAAAGCAATTAAAAATTAAGTTTATTTTTGCTAATATTATATAATTTAATACACAAGGAGAAGTTTTGAGAAAAATATATATTAGTTTAGGGGTTTTGATAGTTTTTATTACACATAGTTTTGCTGAACCTGTTATCCCGAGAGGTGATTTTGCAAAGAAGCTGAAAAAGGCAGCGGGTGAGCAAGGGCAGTTTGTAGTTGGTAGAGATGATTTTCCAAAGAGTTATTTTTTAGTTCATCAAAATCTACCTTTTTTAGCAGGACTTGCTCTTCATCATCCTAAAAGCTCAACCCTAAATCTCTCAAAAGAGCAGATAGAGGCTATGAAAGGTATTAAAAACAGGACTGTACCTACAGTTGTAAAAACGGCACAAGAGATAAAGTCTTTAGAGCTCCAGTTAGCACAAAATGTTGTGATTAACTCAAATACACCGCAGAGTCAATTTGAGATAATTGATAAGATTGCTAAACTAAGAACTGACCTTACAAAAGCTCACATAAAATGTATCAATGAGGTAAGAGAAGTCTTAAGTGAAGAGCAGTATAAAAAACTTTTAGGCTATGCTAGCAAAATGGCACATAAGCCAAAAAGCAATAAGTTTAGAGTAGATGAGTTGGTGCTTCTTCCTCACCCTGGAAAGTTTTTTAAAAAGGGCATGGTTGATATAACTAAAGAGCAGATGCAGAGGATAGCAAAAGAGGTAAAAGCTGTCTATGCCCCAAAGTTTCAAGGCAAACTTCGTGAAGCTCTAAAGCTAGAAAAAAAGTTAAGAAAAAAAGTAGAGAGTGGAGTTGCTGCAAAAGATGTTAAGAAGCTGATAGATGAGATAGCGAGATTAAAAAGAGAATCTATTGACATAAGAGTAGATGCCCTAAACCATATACGATCAATAGTGACTCAAGAGCAGTGGAAAAAAATCAATAAGTTAACTTACAAGTAAAGGGGAAGGCTATGAAGAAAGTATCTATTTTAATTCTATTTTTTGTCACTATTTTAAGTGCAAATGAGAAGATAGAAAAGTTGGTAATTGCAGGACCATTTGCTTCTGTTTCACACCCTATTATGCATATGATTGCAACAGATGCACTAAGTGATGTTGCAAAAAAAGTTGAGTTTAAGCTTTGGAAAAATCCGGATGAGCTTAGAGCTTTAGTTTTAAACAAAGATGTTCAGTTTAGTGCAGTTCCGACAAATGTAGGCGCAATTTTGTACAACAAAGGTGTTGATATTAAGCTTCTAAATGTATCTGTTTGGGGGATTTTAGGGATGATAACAAGAGATGAAACTCTTAAAACCCTAAAAGACTTTAAGGGTAAAAAGATAGCTATGCCATTTCGTGCAGATATGCCTGACATTGTTTTTGAACAGATTGTAAAAGCGCAAGGCATGGATATGAAAAAAGATTTTGAGATAAAGTACTTTGGATCTCCTATTGATGCTATGCAAATGCTAATCTTAAGAAGGATTGACCATGCACTTTTAGCAGAACCTGCAATATCTATGGCACTAAGAAAAACAAAATCTTTTCCTGTTAGTATAATTGCACCAGACCTATTTAGAAGTGTAGATTTGCAAGATGAATGGGGGAAGACTTTTGGGGTAGAGGCAAAAATACCACAAGCGGGAATGGCATTTTTAGGTAAAGTTGAAGGGAGTGAAAATCTTATAAAAAGATTTAACGAAGAGTACGAGAAGTCTCTTCAATGGTATAAAGCTAACCCAAAAGAGGCAGCTATACTAACTGTTAAAACTTTAAATATGCTAGATGAAAAGGGAGTAGAGGATTCAATCCCACATGTAAATCTAGAGTTTGTTAGTGCAAAAGATGCGAAAGAGGATTTAGAATTTTTCTTTGAAATTTTAAAAAAGAGTAATCCAAAAGTCATAGGTGGCAAACTGCCTGACAGTGAATTTTACCACTAATTATTAATTCTCATTAGTATATATAGCAGAAATCATAATGATTTTTGTTATCCATGCTTAAGTATAAATTTGTTATCATTTTTTAAAATCTATTTAATGTAAAGGAGGTCAAGTGAGGTTAGATTGTGTAGAAATGGGACAAAAGTGCAAAATTATTAAAATACATACTAGAGGTAAAATGATGAAAAAGTTACTTGATATGGGTTTTATTAATGGTGCTGAAGTAGAGACGATTAGAGAGGCGCCACTATCTGATCCGATACAGTTAAGGGTTCAAAACTATTTGATTAGTCTAAGAAAGAGTGAGGCAAACATGCTTGAGGTAGAGTTGATATGATAAGAGTAGCACTAGCAGGTCAGCCAAACTGTGGTAAATCTACAATTTTTAATCTTGTAAGTGGTATAAAACAGCACATTGCCAATTATCCTGGTGTAACAGTTGATAAAAAAGTGGGAAGATTTGAGTATGAGGGAGAGAAGATTGAGATGATTGATCTTCCTGGTACATACTCTTTTAGCTCATACTCTCTTGAGGAGAGAGTTGCAAAAGACTACATAATTGACGGCGAACCAGACTTGATTGTAAATATCGTAGATGCTTCAAACATAAAAAGAAATTTTTATTTTACATTTCAGCTTTTAGAAACTGGTGTGCCAGTTGTAGTTGTATTAAATATGATGGATGTGGCTCAGAGGCGAGGAGTAGAGATTGATGTAGAGAAAATCTCACAAATGCTAGGCTGTAAAGTTATCGCTGCAAGTGGAGTTAAGGGCATTGGTGGTGAAGAGATAATGAAAGCCATTGTTGATACCGCAAAAAATGCAAAAAACTATAAAGAGTTTAAGATAAACTATGAAGAGCTTGAGCCTAGCATTAAAGCCGTACAAGATGAGATTGAACATGACAATAGCGCTATAAGCAAAAGATGGCTAGCCATAAAGGCTTTAGAGGGGGATCAAGCCATAGTAGATAGGTTGCAAAACAGATCTATTAAAAAAATTGCTGACAAAGAGGAGAGCACTTTTCACAGCAAGCATGATAGGGATATTTCAGCTTTCTTAGCAACTTTAAGATATGATTCAGCTGATATTGTCTATCATAAGGCTATAAAAGAGACAAAAAAAGGAAAGAAAACAGCCACTAACTCAATAGATAACTTTATACTCAATAGATGGCTTGCTATTCCTATTTTATTTTTTATTATGTTTTTAATATACCAGCTCTCAATCGTGTATGGATATAAGATAACAGACTATACATGGCCAATTTTAGCAGCATTTAAAAATTTGGTTGTTGGCTTTATGCCTATGCCAGACTTTATTGATGTTCCTTTGATAACAGATTTTTCTATATGGATGATTAACAGTGCAAATGCTTTATTGAACTATCTGCCCATATTTTTTATACTGTTTACACTTATAGCCATCATGGAGGATGTAGGGTATATGCCTAGAATGGCTTTTATACTTGATAGGGTTTTTAGAAAATTTGGACTTCATGGGCAATCAACGCTACCGTTAGTTTTGGGTGGAGCTATGGTAGGAGGCTGTGCGGTGCCTGGAGTGATGGCGACTAAGGGCATAGCAGATGATAGGGCGAGAATGGCTACGGTATTGACTGTTCCATATATGAACTGTTTAGCAAAAGTTCCGTTTTATACTCTTTTGTTGGGAGCATTTTTTAAAGAAGAGATGGCATTGATGATGTTTTATATATCAACTGTTACTCTTTTTATAGCTCTTGTTGTGGCAAAAATTATGACAAGTACTGTTTTGAAAACGAGAGAGACAGCACCTTTTGTAATGGAGTTGCCACCATATCATGCACCAACTTTTAAGGGTGTAATCATAAGTGCTTTGCAGAGATTATGGGTTTACATATATAAAGTATTAACAATTGTTTTGCTTGTTGCTGTTATTCTTTTTGTAATGCTACAGCTTCCAGGGCTTAGTGATGAGTCTGAGCAGGGATACGCAAAACAGATGAGTGAGTCGATTGATAAATTTAAATCAAAAGTAGAGAAGTCTAATTATTTTGAGTCGATAGATGAGAGAGACGAGATATCTGTACTTCTAAATTTTCATGATAGCTTTAGGTCAAAAAGGATGGGTGCAACCTCAAAAGAGGCTTCTGCGGAGATAAACAGAGAGTTTAAGGAGAAAAATAGCCTCTTTTTTACTTTTGTTAGACCTGGGAAAGACAAAGAGGCGAGAGTAGTAAATAGAAGTTTAAGAAAACTTGCAAAAGATAGGAATAGAATTTTAAGAAATATGAAAAATGAGAAGATAGAAAATTCAGTCCTAGGGAAGGTTGGTAAATCTATGGAGCCTGTAACAAAGTATGCAGGATTTGACTGGAAGATAAATGTAGCATTTCTAAGCTCTTTTGCAGCAAGAGAGAGTGCGGTTGCAACACTTGGCTCACTCTATGAAGATAGGCAGATGGACTCACAAAGAGCAGAGGAGGCTATGGCAGAACATAGTGGGTACACACCACTTCATGCAGTAGCAATCATAATTTTTATGATTTTTTCGCCCCCTTGTATTGCAACCATGATTGTTGTAAAAATGCAGACGGGTGGCTATAGATGGATGATATTTGCTACATTTTTTCCAGTATTTTTAGGCATAGCTGTGGCCTCTTTTATATTTACTGTTGGAAGCATGTATAGTTTAACTGGAACAGATGCTATGGCATATTTTTATTTTTCTATTATTGGTATTGTCATGGTACTAGGGCTATTTCCAAGAAAATTAATTAACTGGAAAGGAGGTTTTGCAAAAAAATAAAACTTTGGCAAATTAATACAACCACAGGGTTGTGTTTTAGCCACGAGGAGCTTTTGCTGGACTTGTTTAGCAAAAGGGGGATAATGAAACAAAAAGGAAATATTATGTTGAAAAAATTTTTAGTAGCCTCAGTGCTACTGTCGAGCTCTTTGTTTGCACATAGTGCTATTATGAGTTGCTTCGACAATGGTGATGGAACCATAACTTGCGAAGGTGGCTTTAGTGATGGCAGTAGTGCTAGTGGAGTAAAGTTTAGAGTTGAGCAAGATGGAAAAGCTGTTATTGAAGGCAGAATGAGTGAAGATAGTGAGTTTACTTTTAAAAGACCAGCTGGTAAATTTAGTGCGGTTTTTGATGCTGGAGAGGGTCATCAAATACACATTAGAGGTAGAGATATAGCTGAATAAGCTTGAATTTTAAAAAATATTTAAGGAATAAAAATATGAGAAAAATTATTTTAAGTACTGTTGTTGCATCGGCTGTTTTTGTAAGTGGGGCATTTGCTCATTTTCAGTTAAATTTTACACCAAATACGGCCTTAGAGAAAGGTGAAACTGTAAAGCTTGTGCAGACATTTACGCACCCTTTTGCCGATGAACACACAATGAACATGGCAGGAGTTGAAGAGTTTTATGTGGTACATAAAGGCAAAAAGAAATGCCTAAAAGAGAGTCTAAAGCCTATTACTTTTAAGGGCAATACAAATAGCGGAAAAGGCTTTACTGCGACCTATAAGGCACAAAGAATGGGTGATCATGTAATGATTTTAATTCCTAAGCCATATTATGAGAAAAAAGAAGGTATCTATATGCAACAGATCACAAAAACCATGATCAATGTTGCTGGAGTACCTACTGATTGGGATACTGACTTTGGACTGAAGGCTGAGATTGTGCCTTTGACTAAACCTTATGCTATATGGGAAGGTGGAAGTTTTACCGGAGTAGTAAAAAGCAACGGTAAGCCAGTTCCATTTGCTGGAGTTGAAGTTGGGTATTTAAATCGTGATTTAGATGTTGTAGGTTTTAAAATGGGTCCTGATAGATTTAAAGCTCCTCAAGACAGCTTTGTAACTATGGGGATTAAGGCTGACAAGAACGGCGTATTTACATTCGCTCTTCCAGCCGCTGGTTTTTGGGGATTTGCAGCATTGGGAGTAGGAAGTGATACGGAGCATAAAGGCAAAGAGCTTTCACAAGATGCGGTTATATGGGTCGAAGCTAAAAAAATGGAACGCAATTAAGCAGTGAAAGGCAAGGGCAATAGGGGTAAGAAAACAAACTTCCCCTCCCCTTTTTCGCACATACGCATTAAAAATAATATTTAGCTATATGCTATTAAAAGTGGGAGTGTGAGAGTATGTTAGCTAAAGTATTTAAAACTAGTAGGCACTTAAAACTGATGTCTGTCGTTTTTGTTTTTTTTATAATTATTTTAGTATTTTTTGTTATTAGAAATGCCGATTTCAAAAGAAAAATAATTCAGAATGAAGTATCAAATATAGAGTTAATGTACCATACATATAATGAGATGAAGAAACGAGTTGAGCCTATGTCAATTCTTATAAAAAATATTTACTTTGAAGACAAGATGGAGCTTATAGATGAGTTTAGAGGAAGCACCCCATTGGTAAAAGACATTGATGCTATAAAGCCTAGCCGATACTCTATAATTTTTAAATTTTATGGCGAGCATGAGACAGACAGAACAGTAAGTTCTCACAAGGAGTACACGACAGAGGTCAAAGAGGATAGAGTTGAGCTTTTTGGAGTTGTTGGAGATAAAGGGCATCTTCTTATCTCAAAAGATATACATAAAACAAGAGAAATATTAAACTCAATTGAACAAAATTTTACAAGTGTTTTTGTCTTTTTAGTCACTTTAATGCTTGTTGTTCTCTATCTCATTAGACTCTCTTTTGTCTATGAAGAGAGAAAAAAAGAGTTAGAAGAGGAGTATAAAGAGCTTGAAGAGGATGTAAAAAAGATGGCATTTGTGGATATTTTGACAAA
>CAZXOZ010000011.1:0-24344 GCA_964642805.1 uncultured Sulfurospirillum sp.
AAATCAATATAAGAGAAACTTAGCTGTTTGCTTGGTTTGAATTTGCAAGTGGCTCTATATTATCAAAATATTAATAATTTTTTGATAAAGTTATGGTAGTTTATTTTTTGAGGCAATTTTTTGAGGCAATTTTTAAAGTCATTCTTAATTTTACTATTTTTCTCTTCATCGCTCTTTGGAGTAATGCAAAAAGAGGTATTATCCCCCGAGGAAGCATTTCAGGTTAGTGCGAAGCGAACTGGTGATCTTATTGTTGTTAGTTTAGAGCTTGGAAAAAATATCTATATTTATGCAGATAAGCTAGAAATTAGCATAGTTGAGCCATTAAAAAAATCCATAAGTAGTGATATAAAAACACCTATGCCAACCAACTTTAAAGATGATAAGGTACATAAAGAGTCTTTGCGTCTTATGATTCCAATTTCTATAATAAAGAAATATCTTGATAGCGGAGAGTTTAGGCTTCAGGTGGAGTATCAAGGGTGTGCCACTTCTGGTATCTGTTATCCACCTATGAAGAGTAGTTTTAGTTTTGATTTAGAAGGCGGTTCTGACAGCTCAACAGAGCAGGACTCTCAAAAGCTTTCAGAACAGGACTATATCGCCCAAACTCTTAAAAATAGCACTACTTGGGCAGTGCTACTAAGTTTTTTAGGTTTTGGAATTCTTCTTTCGCTTACTCCTTGTGTTTTTCCTATGATACCAATTTTATCATCCATTATAGCCTCACAGCCTAGGGAGCATATGACTACTAGATGGGCGTTTATACTCTCTTTAATATATGTATTATCCATGTCTTTAGCTTATACGGTTGCTGGGATTTTAGCAGGACTTTTTGGTGCTAATATATCGGCATCACTTCAAAACCCTTGGGCTATTGGGGCTTTTAGTGCCGTTTTTATTGCACTTGCTCTTTCTATGTTTGGATTTTATGAGATAAAAATGCCCTCATTTATCCAGTCAAAATTGACAAAAAAATCAGATGAGATGCAAGGAAGAGGTCTATTTGGTGTCGCTATCATGGGTTTTTTGTCGGCTCTTATTATGGGTCCTTGCATAGCAGCTCCTCTAGCAGGAGCTCTTATCTATATAGGTCAGAGTGGCGATGCTCTTTTAGGTGGTGCTGCTTTGTTTGCTATGAGTATGGGCATGGGACTTCCATTGTTGATTATCGGAACAGGAGCTGGAAAATACATGCCAAAGCCTGGTATTTGGATGGACAATATAAAGTCAATATTTGGTGTAACTATGCTAGGACTCGCCATTTGGACTCTCTCAAGAGTTATGCCATCTGATATAATTATGTTTATGTGGATGCTACTAGCTATAAGCTCAGCTGTATACATGGGAGCATTAGAGAGACTAGAGAGCAGTATCGATGGCTGGAGAAAGCTTTTAAAAAGTTTTGCAGTGGTTCTGTTTATCTATGGCATTATGCTTTTTATAGGTGTTATGACAGGTGCTACCAATCCTCTAAGTCCACTTGAGAAATTCTCTAATAACCAAACTTATATTGCCACAACTCAGTCAGCAGAGAAAAAAAGTTTTAGAGTTATACCCACACTAGAAGAGCTAAAAAAAGTTATCGCTCAGTCAGAAAAGCCTGTTATGGTTGATTTTTATGCTGATTGGTGTGTCAGTTGCATTGAGATGCAGAGGGATACATTTTCAGATATTGGTGTTAAGCAGAAGTTAGAAGAGTTTACTCTTATTAAAATAGATGTGACTAAAAATAGCGATGATGATAGAGAGGTATTAAAAGAGTTTGGACTTTTTGGACCACCTGCAATTATATTTTTTAGAGACGGTAGCGAGATAAAATATAAGAGATTAGTAGGTTTTAAAAATGCAAAAGAGTTTTTAGAGCATCTTAGCTCTTTTTAAAATAGTCCAATGCTTTTTTCAAATCCTCTTTAGTATCTATTCCAAAACTCTCACTTTCTACTCTTACCATAGCTACCTTTTTGCAATGATATATGGCTCTAAGTTGCTCTAGTTTCTCTATATTTTCAAGCTTAGAGGGCTGGAGAGAGCAGAACTCTTTTAGGCTTTTTTTGGTAAATCCGTAGATACCTAGATGTCCAAAGTAGCCAAAATACTTCTCTCTATCATAGGGGATTTTACTTCTTGAAAAGTAGATAGCATTTTCGTTTACATCAACTATAACCTTTACATGATTTGGGTCATCTGCAAATGATTCATCTATGATTTTATAGCAACTTGTCATCATAGCATCCGTTGTTTTTGCTCTACCTATCACACTTTTGACAACATCAGGCTCTATAAAAGGCTCATCAGCTTGAATATTTACTATAATCTCATCTTCATTTATATCTAATTTTAGTGATGCCTCATTTATCCTATCAGTTCCACTTTTATGGTGAGAGCCTGTCATAATAGCTCTGTAACCATATTTTTTTGCTATATCTACCACCTCATGAGTATCAGTTGCTATAACAACACAATCAAGCTCTTTTACACGATTTGCCGTTGCTATAACCATAGGTAGTCCGTGGATGTCAGCTAAAATTTTATTTGGAAATCTATTTGACGCTAGGCGAGCAGGGATAATAATCATCTAATAAAATCTAATATCTTTTTTTTAATACCGTCTCTATCTACCACTTCACAATGCAGAATTTCTTTATCAAAAAGGGAGCTTATGGACTTAGGAGTGCTTACATGCAGAGAGCTACTAACACCTCTAAGTGCCTCTTTATCGCAGTAGTTTTTACTATCACTCTTAAGAGCATTTAACATAGTTGGAGCAAACTTTGTCCACTCGGCAGTTGAACATAATACGCTTGGAATGTTTTTCTCTCTAAGCTCATTGTATGCCTTTAAGCAGGTTGCTGTGTGAGGGTCTAGGATATAGTTTTTGTCTGCAAACTCTTTTATAGTTTCTCTAGCAAAATCATCATCGCAATATACCGCACTAAAATCCTCTTGCAACTCTTTTAGCTCATCATAACTAAGCTTATAGTATCTATTCTCTCTTAACTCATCCATCATCTCTTTTGTTCTACTTGCCCCATACTTATCAAACAGAACTCTCTCCACATTTGAAGATATAAGTATATCCATAGCAGGGCTTGTTGTTTGAAGAAGTTTTCTGCCTCTTAAATCGTACTCACCTTTTCTAATTAAGTCTGTTAAGATATTGTTTTTGTTAGACGCGATCAAGATTTTTTCTATCGGTAACCCCATTTTTTTAGCATAGTATGCCCCAAGAGCATTACCAAAGTTTCCACTAGGTACTATTTGATAAAACTTCTCTCCTAAATCTAGGCGATTTTGCTTCAATAGTGAAATATATGCCCAGATATGGTAGATAATTTGAAATATAATTCGTCCAAAGTTAACAGAATTTGCAGCACTCAGCTTTATGTTGTGAAGCTTCAGCTCTTCTTTGAATGAACTGTTTGCCAAAAGAGACTTTAGAGCATTTTGTGCGTCATCAAAATCACCTTTTATGCCTATAACTTTCAAGTTTTGACCACTTTGTGTAGTCATCTGCAATCTTTGAACATCACTTGTTCCGCCATCAGGATAGAGGCAGGCTACCTTGATATTTTTTTTATTTGAAAAAGTGTCAAGTGTAGCAGGTCCTGTGTCGCCACTTGTCGCCGCTAATATAAGGTAGTCTTGATTCTGTTTTTGTGCTACATGTGAGAGTATGTGCCCAAAAGGCTGAAGTGCCATATCTTTAAAGGCTCTTGTTGGCCCATGATATAACTCATTGACATAAAGGTCATCTTTTATCTGAACAAGTGGAGCAGGATTGCTTGAGTCATCAAAGTTATCATATAGACTTACAGCCTCCTCTAGGATAGAATTTTCAATATCTATTTTAAAGAGCTTTAGTATGTCAAGTGTTACATTTTTGTAGTTTTTTTTAGTTGCTAGCTCTAGAAAGTTTAAATCAATATTTGGCAGGTTTTCAGGCACATAAAGTCCCCCAAAACTTGCACTAGGATTCATAACTGCATATGAAAACTCTACCCTCTTATCTTTTTTTTTATCATTTCCTCTAGTTTCGATAAACATGCTCATTGTGCCTTTGTCTCATTTTTAATCATCGTTCCAACTCCATCACTCGTAAGAAGTTCAAGAAGTATAGAGTGCTCAACTCTGCCATCTATGATTTGAGCACTTTTTACACCACCATCTAGTGCCTCCAAACAAGCATCAATTTTTGGCAACATTCCGTCTGTTATTGTTCTGTTTTGTTTCAATTTTTCAACTTTTTGTTTACTAAGATTTGTAATTAGTTGCCCATCTTTATCTAAAATACCTCTAGTGTCAGTCAAAAATATAATCTTTTCAGCTTTTACGGCTGATGCAACTCTGCTCGCACACAGATCTGCATTTATATTATATCCTGGATGATTTGTGTTGTCTCCTGATGCTATTGGCGCAATTACGGGTATATACCCATCTTTAAGAAGATTGGTAAGTGTTTTTTTCTTTATATCTGTAATTTTTCCAACGAGTCCATATTTGCCATCATTAAGGGGCTTCGCTTTTATAAAGTTTGCATCTTTACCCGTTATTCCGATAGCTTTTCCACCATGATGATTTAAAAGAGTAGTTATCTCTTTGTTTATATCTCCACTTAAAACCATCTCAACAACTCTCATTACCTGCTCGTTTGTAACTCGAAAACCATCAATAAACTCACTCTTTACCTCTAGTTTATCAAGCATAGAGTTAATTTTTTTACCACCACCATGAACTATAATCGGTCTTAGTCCTACTAGATAAAGCAGAACTATATCCTGTGCAAACTTATCTTTAAGTAGAGTGTTTATCTGAGCCGCACCACCATACTTGATAACAACTATCTTTTTTTTAAATTTCTTTATGTATGGTAGAGCATCAAGTAGTATTTTTACTTGTTGAGTTTTTTTTTGCATTTGTAGTCCTGATTTAAAGGGGAATACTATCTAAACTTTACTAAAAATATATTTATTTTACTCCTTTTTCTCTTCTTTTCCCTCTTTCTCTTTCTCCTCATCTTCATTTTGCGAAGATTCAGACTCTTGCGAACTAACAGGCTCAATACCAACTGCCTGTTTTGCTTCTCCTATTGTTTGAGTTACAGAATCAGTGATACCACTTTTTGCTTCTTCAACTTTTTCACAGCCTGTTATGCCTAATAGAAATGCAAGAGATGCTACCAATACTGTTATTTTTCCTAATGTTTTCATTATTTTTCCTTTTTTACTCTTATTTTACCATTTTTTTAAAAAATCATCAACACTCTCTCTTATTTTTGGATCTATCTCTACTTGTAGAGTTAGTATTGATAACTTCAAACCAAAATTCTGTATTTTTACCATATCCTTTTGAGTTGTTAAGATAGAGGTTGCAGAGTATTTTTTTATCAGCTCTTCAAGCTCCTTTTTTGCATACATGTAGTGGTCGATAAAATACACTTTTCCTACTAAATTTTTTGGCAGATACCTCTCTAGCCTTTTAGGTTTTGAGATAGCAGTTACTAGAAGCATTCTTTTTGTTGGATTCTCTAACTTGACATGCCTTGTAAAATCTATATCCTCTTTAGCTACAATATCAGCTTTTTTATAGAGAAATTTCGGCTCTCTATAGGCTCCACTTGGAAGAGTAAAGTTAAATCTAGGTTCTGGATTTGGACGCAGTAAAATATCAAACTTCTCTATAGAGAATTTTGAGAATCCATCATCTAAAAAAACTGCTCTAAGACCAAGTGCATAGGCATAATTAATCGCTTTTGATCTATCTTCACTTACGATGATAGTTGCATTTGGGAGTGATTGAGCATATAGCATCGCTTCATCTCCGCTTACTTCTATGTTAGAATTTTCTGTTACTACATGTAGGCCAGTTGATCTTCGTCCATAGCCTCTTAGAACTACTGCTATATCTCTATAATCTTTTGCAAGAGATATAAGAAAAGGAGTTTTTCCACTTCCTCCTATGGTAAGATTTCCAATACTAATAACAGGAATAGGAGGCTTTATCTTTTTTGTAACTTTTCGCTTTATTAGGACTATTGCAGAGTAGATGATGCTAAGTGGATATAGTATAAAAGCTAGTAGTGTTTGAAGTTTTGAGACGGGATGAAAGAGGTACTCTTCCACCCATGATATGAATCTTTGTTTCTTAAACACGATCCTTAGCAATCTCCTTTATCTTTTCACAAATATAGTATGCCTCTTTGTCAGTTAGCTCCGCATATATAGGTAGTGAGAGTATTTGTTGATAGTTTGTTAAGGCATTTGGAAAATCATTGACTCTTAAGCTGTACTTTTGCTTGTAGTAGCTCAAAAGATGAAGTGGTATGAAGTGAAGAGCTGTAAATATGCCATTTTGACTTAGCTCTTTTGCGAAACTATCCCTATTTTTATCAACTTTTATAATATATTTATTGTATGTATGATTACTTTTTTTCACAGGTGTAGAGATGTGAGGGCAATCTGCTAACTCTTTATTATAGATTGTTGCTATCTCTAACCTTCTTTTTATGAAGCCATCATTTTTTTCTAGTTGAGCTACTGCAAAAGCCGCATTTAGCTCATTGGAGTCATACTTTAAGCCAATATCTACTACATCATAAACATAGCCAAGATTTCCAAATCTATCCCATCCATCGCTTACTATGGCATGGCTTCTAAGGAGCTTAGCTCTTTTCATCAACTCTTCATTGTTTGTTGTCATAATTCCACAACTTGAGATTGAATTTTTTACCTGTGGTGAGAATCTAAAAGTAGCTATATCTGAGTTAGTTGCTCCAATTTTCTTGTCATCATACATGGCTCCTAGTGCTTGAGAGGAGTCTTCAACTATATTTACATCATAGATTTTTGATAGTTGGTTGATTCTCTCTAGGTTTGCAACTTGACCTGCTACATGTGTAACAAAGATTGCTTTTAATTTTTTGTGATTATTTTTTTTAAGTACAATCTCAAGTGCACCCATGTCCATATTGAAATCATCTTTATCAATATCAACAAAGATAGGCTCCGCATCAAAGTGCCTAATAACTTCTGCAACTGATGGAAAAGCGTTTACAGAGCAGATTATCTTATCCCCTCTTTTTAGATCAAGTGCACACATGGCTAGGTGCATTGCGGCTGTCCCGTTGTAGGTGGATATAGCATATTTACACCCAATATATGAGGAGAAATTTCTCTCTAATTTTTTTATTTTTGAAGTGCCATCAAGGCTCAATACTTCATCAATAAGTTTTTTTTCGCTACTGTCAATTGATGGTTTATAGAATGGGATCTCTTTCATTTTATTGCCTTTTTATAGTTTTATATTTTGTGCGTGCAAGAAATCTTGTCTTATGGTTCTGTTTCATAGTTTTGCTATGATTGGGAGTTTTCCTTTAAACTGGTTTTGATGGGCTCTAGTTGTTATAAGCTCAACTAGATTTGCATCGAAACCATTTTCTACTAACTCCTCATAGCTTAATCCCTCTTCAGCAAAAGCTTTTAGTACCAAGTCAAGCTGTGCATAGGTAAAGCCTAATTCATCCTCATCGCTTTGTCCATCCCATAAGTCTGCGGTTGGCGGCTTTTTTATGATAACATCAGGAACACCCAAATGCTCAGCAAACTCAAAAATCTCTGTTTTATACATCTCTCCTATGGGGTTAATTGCACATGCAAGATCACCAAATATAGTTCCATAACCCAAAAGAAGTTCACTTTTGTTACTAGTTCCAAGTACAATAGCCAAATTTTCTACTGAGATGTCATAAAGAACTGACATTCTCATTCTTGCACTAAAGTTACCAACTCTTATATTTGATACTTTTTTATCTCTAAAGTAGCTCTCAACTAAATCACCTATGAAGATAGTTCTGTTTTTAATACCAAATTTACTACAAAGCATACTAGCATCATCAAGACTACTCTTAGCTGAGCTTAAACTAGGTAGCATTATTGCTAAAAGATTTTCACCAAAAGCTTTTTGAGCAAGAACAGCAACCACAGCAGAATCAACACCACCACTAAGCCCTAAAACAACACTTTTATGACCAGTTTTATAAACTTCATCCTTCAAAAACTCGATAAGATAATTTTCTATTACATTATACTTTTTCATATTTACATTATACTAAAGAAAATATTAAAAAATTCTTTTAATTGTAACTTTTTTATTTAAGTTTTATAATTTTGGTATAATAGAGCCAAAAAAAGGTTAGCTGTGAACATAATAAGTAAGCCAATGGGAGTTTATCAAACAAACTGTTATATCGTTGAAGTTGATGGAAAAGAGTTCATCATAGATCCTGGTGTTGATGCAACTGATTGGGTTTTTAAAAATATAAAAAATCCAGTTGCTATCTTAAATACTCATGGACATTTTGATCATGTTTGGTCAAATGCAGAGCTAAAAGAGAAGCTAGGTATTCCGATATATATACCGAAAGATGATGAGTTTATGCTAAAAGATGACCCAATTGGAAGAGGAGTGCCTCCTAGTCAAGCAGACTTTCTAGTAGTTGGCGATCAAGAGTTAGAGATTGAGGGAGTTAAGCTGAAGTACCTACACTATCCAGGGCATACACCCGGCTGTAGTGCTATCCTCATGAGCGACACTCTTTTTAGTGGTGACTTTATATTTAGAGGCTCTATTGGTAGGGTTGATTTTCCATACAGTAGCCCGAGTGACATGAAAAAAAGTATTGAAAAGTTTCTGCTTGTTGATGAAAATTGGACTGTCTATACGGGACATGGAGAGCCAACAACTGTTAGGGCTGAACAGATAAACCTGCCTATGTGGTTAGATATGATTTAGCTGTATGAGCGTCCTGCATTTTTGATTTTTGTCTTAAAGATGTGTTGCTCTAGTACAACTGCTTGAAAAACTCCCTCGTAGATTTTAATCTCATTTATGTGGGCAGTTACTGCTATCTCTCGTTTTCTACTATCTTCAAATTTGGCTTTTGCCTCAAATTCTATTAGGTCGTCTATCTTTGCTGGGGCTAGGAATTGTGAGCGAGAACCTATGATGATAACATTGAACTCATTGACAGCAACTGCTGCAGCGTAATCAGCAGCTCCAAAGATAAATCCACTATGAATCAAACCTAAGTTATCAAGAATCATATCTTTTGTAGTTTGTAGTGTAGTTTTTGAGTAGCCTGAATCGAGTTTTACAATAGTACCGCAAAGGTTTGTTCTTATTTTACTATGAGTTTTCAAATCCTTTTTTTTGTTATTCGATATATTAAGAGAAGTTGCTTCATCTTCATGGTTGTTAAAGGCGGCACTAAAATCCTCTTCAATATTCCCATTCTCAATATTTATCTCCCTAAGAGCTTCTGTCATCTTAAACTTCCTTGCTTTTGTATATCTTCAATATCGGTAAATTACTTTTTGAGTTTAACATATGCTCGTTTTGGGGCTGGGTACCCCTCTGTTGTGAGTTCAGGATTGTTGGGGTCTAAAAAGTCGCCCAAGCTCTCTCCTAGTATCCAGCTCGTTCTTCTTTGTTCGCTCTTTTGGGTTTTTTTAATCTTAAGAACTTCAAAAGAGCTAAATTTCGCTTTTTCACTCCAGTTTTTTAGTGCTTTTATGGTTGGTATAAAGTAGATATTTGGTATCTTTGAGTATGTTTTTGCAGGACAAAGAGAGTAGGGTTCATCCCCATCAATCATAAAAGTATCTAAGATGACTTCACCATTTTTGTTTAGAGCGCCCCATAGCTCTTTGAGAGTTTTAACAGGATCACTTCTGTGGTATAGAACACCTAAGCAAAAGAGTATGTCAAATTTATGTTCATAAAAAGGGAGGTGTTCAACTCCTAAAAGCTCAAATTTTATATCTGTTTTTGCAAAGTGGTCTATAAAGTCAAACTGCATTTTACAAAGAGCCGATGGGTCAAAACCCACTATCTTTTTTGGCTCATCCTCAAGCATGCGAAAGAGATAGTAGCCATTGCTACACCCTATATCTCCTACTATCTTGTCTTTGAGGTTAAAATAGGGTCTTATAAGATTATATTTGATATAGCTTCTCCATTCAGAATCTATAAAGGTATCAAAAACTTGAAATGGTCCTTTTCTCCAAGGGCGAAGCCCTAAGGCACTTTTATGAATTTTTGCTAAATTTTTGTCGCTTATATCGCTACATGTAAGGGTTATTTTGTTTTTAAGCTGAAGTTTGCAACTCTCTATATCTGGCAGACTGTCTACGATAGCTTTTCGCACCCTATTGTCTTTCCACTCAAAGCACTTGCTTCTCTCATATCTTATGCTATCAAGATTCATGGAGTGGTTACGAACTCTTTTGTTTTTTTATAGCCTTTTTTTGTTCCATCTTTGATGTCTTGAAACTCTAAGAGATTTTTATCACAACTTTTGTGCCAAATTCCCATGCTGTCATAGTACTCTTTGCACTCATTGTAGTAGCGAGTATCTATGCCTCTTTCATTCACATAGAGACAACCACTGAGTAAAAATGGTAAAATTAGAATTAATAGTTTTTTCATAAGAGCAATAATAGCATAAAAAAGGATAAATATGACCACACTAGACTACTTCAAAATCATAACACAAACGCCAAGATGTAGTTTTAAGACCGACAAGATGAGAGCAAAGATAGAGGAGATAGCACAAAGCTTAGGCTATGAAGTCAGGTCAGATAGAGCTGGAAATCTACTATGCAAAAAAGGCAAACCAAAAATCTGCCTACAATCACACTATGATATGGTCTGCTTAGGCGATGTATCAAAAATAGAGCTAGTTGAAAAAGATGGGATTTTAAAGGCAAAAAACTCTACTTTAGGGGCTGACAATGGCATGGGCATGGCGATTATGCTTACATGTATGCAGGCGTTTGATGATTTAGAGTGTCTTTTTACCAATGATGAAGAGGTTGGGCTGATAGGTGCTACCAATCTTGAGCTTCAACTCTCGTCTAGCAAGCTTCTAAACCTTGATGGGGAAGAGGAGGGGGATATATATATCGGATGTGCGGGTGGTGTTGATGTTGTATCAAAGCTCAAACTAGAATATCTCTCTTTGAGCGAAGATGAGGTTATCTATGAGGTTAGTGTTAAAAAGCTAGTAGGTGGACACTCTGGCATCGATATAGACAAAGGCATAGACTCAGCCATAAAAGTTTTAGCACAAGAGCTAGTAAAACACAACTTAAAACTTTTGCATATTGAAGGTGGTGAGTTTAGAAATTCCATATCAAAAAACGCAAAAGCTATAATCTCTACATGTAGAGAATTCAAGCCTCTTAACAGCACTCTACATGTAGAGATGGTGGAGCATAAAAGAGAGTATATCAAACAAGGAGAGAGTATCATAAAAGCTTTCAATGCATTTTCGCAAGGTGTTAGAGCGTTTGATAGGAGTTTAAATATACCCTCGGTTAGCATCAACCTTGGAGTAGTTCATGTAAGTAAGGGGGTTTTACAGGTAGATTGTTCTGCAAGAGCTATGAGTAGTGGTGATTTAGAGAAGTTAGCGGATGAAACAGAATCATTTTTTCAGCTTATTGATTGTAGTACATATCAGAGCGATGGACATGAGCCTTGGGTACCTGATGTGGGTGAGTTTGCCAATGTTGTAAAGCGGGAGATGAGAGAGATATATAAAGATGCAAATTTTTGTGCGATACATGCTGGCTTAGAGTGTGGTATAATCATGCAAAAGCAACAAAAAAAGATAGAATCTGTCGCAATTGGACCTACTATAAGATACCCTCACTCACTAAGAGAGGAGTGTGATTTAGGCTCAGTACAAAGGATTGCTTCGGTCGTACAAAGGATAATAGATGTCGTTAATAAAATCAGCTGATGTAGAGCTAGGAAGAGAGTTGGAGCATTTTGTTTTAGAGGATGCCTTTAAAGAGAGATTTGATTCTAAAGAGTCTTTTGGAGAAGGTGGCATGATTGTGGCAGTCATGTGCAACCACTGCCCCTACTCAAACGCTATATGGAAAAGACTTCAAGAAGTAGTTGATTTTGCAAAAAAACTTGACATCAATGCAGTTGCACTAAACCCAAACATACATCCAAACTACCCTGAAGATAGTCCAGCTCACATGAGAGGTAAGATAGATGAGTTTGATTTAACTATCCCCTACTTGGTTGATAGTGAGCAGAGAGTCTCAAAATCACTAGGGGCAGTTTGCACTCCTGATATATTTTTGTTTGATAGCTCTGCAAAGCTCTATTATCATGGGAGATTAGACGATAATTGGCATGATGAAAGAGGTGTTAAGGATGAGGACTTAAGAGAAGCAGTTATACAGCTTTTTGCAAAGCAACCCGCACCGAGTATGCAGATTGGCTCACAAGGGTGCTCTATAAAGTGGCTCGATACTGTTACGGGCTAACCAGCTTTAAAACTTTTTTTTGTTTTGCAGTATTTTGTTAAAAAGCACTCTGTTTCGCACTTTGGGCTGATCGCTTTACAGATGTATCGTCCAAAAAGAACCATGCCTTGATGGAGTACATGTAGATTAGTTTTAAACTTTTTTGTTAGCTCCTCTTCTGTTTTCAGTGCTGTTTTTTCATTGCTAAGACCAAGTCTATGAGCTACTCTAAAGACATGAGTATCTACTGCCATCAAGTTTGCTTTTGCATACTCTATCATGACAACATTTGCAGTTTTTTGTCCAACTCCGGCTAGAGTAACAAGTTTTTTTGCATCAAGAGGTATCTTGCCATCAAAATCATCTAGCACCTTATCTGCCATTTTGATAAGATTTTTCGCCTTGTTATTAAAAAAAGAGCAAGACTTTATAAGCTCTTTTACATCATCTAAATCAGCAGAACTTAGCTCTTTTACATCAGGATATTTCTTAAAAAGAGCGGGGGTTATGATGTTGACCCTCTTATCAGTACACTGTGCAGAAAGCATTACAGCGATGATAAGCTCATATAAGTTTTTGTAGTTTAACTCTGTTGGCGCGTCAGTATAGTTCTCTATAAAAATCTCTTTTATCTCAGATATCTCTAGTTTTGTTGCTTTTTTCATGCAAGAATTATATCATAGAAATCACTAAACTAGCATTTATCATTGTGCCCATGCCATTTATAAAAAATCATCACTTAACCTTCGCTTCAAAAGAGCAAAAAAGGCTATCTAAATAGTTTTTTCATCATAGTAAAAAATATCTTAAAAAGTCCAGTATTATTAACTAACTTATCAATGAATTCATCATAATTCATCTCTTTCTCTTCTAGTAACCATAATAGATATTTTTCACTAACCTCCATTCCTCCTATGCGTTCTAGTTCCAATAGTTTTTTGTATATAGGAGCCATTGTTTCTATAGCATCTCTAGGGCAAGCTTTTCTAAATGCAGTATAGCCAACAACTTCATTTGTAAGCCTATCTTTTTTTGCCTCAAAGTCTGTAATAACCCAATAGTGTCTACCATCTTTAGCTAAGTTTTTTACAATAGCCATTATGTTTTGACCCGACTCTATTCTTTGCCACATTAACTTAAAGATAACACGAGGCATGTCAGGATGCCTAATAATACTATGAGGCTGACCTTTTAATTCGGCATACGAATATCCGCAAATCTCAATAAAATAGTCATTTGCATATGTTATATTGCCCTTAGTATCGGTTTTACTTACTATGTATTGTTTTGGATTTAAGAGAATTTCTTGTTGCATTTTACCACCTAATTATGTTCTTAAGCGCTAATATATTATTATTTTAGTATAACTAAGCTTAAAGATAATATATTTGTCATTAAGACATAAGGTTAAAGAATGGATGTTATTATGAGGTGCTTGAAGGATATTGAGCATAAGTTTGGGACAAAAACAGAGTATTTAACAGGTGCAGTTTCTGTAAATATTAACATTACAGAAAAATTAGAGTGTGTAGAGCAGAGCTATTTTTCACTCAATTTTTTAGAGCTAAAAAAACATATAAAAATAATTGAGAAGATAGATAAAGATTTTTATATAAAATTAAAAACTTTACATGGTTTGTGGATTGAGGAGTACAATATAGTATGCGATGAGTATTTAAACACCACCAAAAAAGGTATTTTTAAAAAACGAATCCCGAAACATAGTTATGATAAAATGCTTGCATACTGTGATGACTTAGAGATTACAACACGCAGTATTAAAGAGACAATTGGTGATTTAAAAACAAAAATCTACTCCATACAAATTCAGAATTTTTTAAATAGAGCATAGGTGAGCGAACCATAGTATAGAACTTCCTCTATTACCTATTATTTTATTGGATTTTAACTCCTACTTGGGTAGAATGAGTGATTAGTTGATAGTTTAGGATAGATTTATGATAAAACCACTTTTAATAGAGATAGGTGTGGAGGAGCTTCCAGCGGTTCCATTATTGAAAGAGTTGGCAAATATAGAGAAAAAATGGCTAACAATTTTAGAAGATAATGCTCTTGTAGGCGAATTTGAGTTTTATTATACGCCAAGAAGGCTTGTTTTGTGGCACAGTGAATTTCCTCTTTCTCAAGCAAGTAGAGATGAGGAGTTTTTTGGGGCTCCTGTAAGTGTTGCATATAGAGATGGGGAGCCGACTGCTGCTGCTCTTGGATTTGCTAAGAAGTGTGGAGTTAGCCTAGACCAGATTGGGCGTGCTGATAAAAAAGGTAAAGAGGTTTTGTACTTTAAGCAAGAGATAGAAGGCAAAGACTCAAAGCTACTTATTGGGGCTATGATAGAGGAGTTTATATCAAAATTGAACTTTGGAAAGTCTATGAGATGGGGGAGTTATGAGAAGAGTTTTATCCGCCCTATTAGGTGGATTGGGGCGATGCTTGGCGATGAATATGTGTCATTCAAGATTTACAATATAGAATCAAAACAGTTTTCGTATCCTCATAGAAGCGTATCTTATGAGCCTTTTACTTATGGTTTTGCAGAGGATTACTTTAAAAAGCTTGAAGATGGTGGGGTTATTTTGCACCAAAACAGGCGAAGAGAGATGGTTTTAGAGCAGTTTCAAGCGATAGAAGAGCAAAGTGGCGTTGAGATTGAGAGTGATGAGAGTTTGCTTGCTGAGATAGTGGCTATTACAGAGTATCCGACAGCTTTGATGGGCAGTTTTGATGAGGAGTTTTTAAGGCTACCCCCTGAGGTTATCATCACCTCCATGAAGGAGCATCAGAGATATTTTCCAGTCTTTAAAGATGGTAAGATTTCAAACAAGTTTATAGTAGTTTCAAACGCTATTTGTAATGATTATGATCTGATTGTAAGAGGGAATGAGAAGGTTCTTCGAGCGAGGCTTAGTGATGGGCTTTTCTTTTATGACAATGATCTTAGAGATGGTCTTAGTTTTTCAGGACTTAAAAATGTAGTTTTTCTTGATGGCTTAGGCTCTGTTTTTGATAAAACCATAAGAGAAAAAGTTGTGATTGAGTATCTTGAAAAGAAGTATAAAGAGAGCTTAGATGAGGTTTATGGTGATAAAAAAGAGATTAGTGATATACTAAATCGTGCTGTTATGATAAGTAAAGCTGATTTGCTAAGTGAGATGGTCTATGAGTTTACGGAGCTTCAAGGTTTGATGGGCTACTACTATGCAAAAGATGCTAGCGAGGATGAGCTTGTTTGCCTTGCACTAAAAGAGCAGTATCTACCAAATAGTGAGGATAGTGAACTGCCAAGCAACCTATGTAGCTCTTTAGTGGCACTTTGTGCTAAAGTAGACTCCTTGTTGGCACTCTTTAGTATAGGTAAAATTCCAACAGGAACAAAAGATCCATTTGCTCTTCGTAGAGCAGTTAATGGTATAATAAAAATAGTTTTAAATCAAAATCTAGCATTTGATATAAAAGAGGATTTTAAAAATCTAAGCAGTAACTATGCTCACTTTGATACCGATAAATTAGAGAGATTTTTTATAGAGAGAGTTAACCAGTTTTTTGATGCAAATCCGTCTGTTATAAAGGCTGTTATTGGCAGTGGTGAGAGGGATATTGTGAGACTCTCTTTAAAGATAGAGGCACTAAAGAGTATTAGTGAGAGTGAGGATTTTAAAGAGATTTTTACTACTTTTAAGAGGGTTGCAAATATCATCAAAGATGTTAACATAGAAAAGGAGCTACATGTTGATGAGAGGCTTTTTAGCTCCAATGAAGAGAGAGCTCTACATGTAGAGTTTTTAAAGAGAACTTCTAGTGAGTACAAGTCATACAAAGAGAAGCTAGAGGCTCTTTTTGGACTAAAGCCTCAAATAGATAGTTTTTTTGATAGTGTTATGGTAAATGTTGAGGACATTAACATAAGAAGAAACAGGCAAAATCTAATAGCTATTATATATAAAGAGTTTAGATTGATTGCGGATATAAAAGAGATTGGGGTTTAAAGGAGTTGTAGATGAAGTATTTGATTGTTTTTTGTGTTTTAGCTTTTAGCTTGAATGCAAGTGTTTATTATGCAAAAGTTGAGCCGCACTTTAAGTATGCCATTGAGGCTAGTGTTAGTGGAGAGGTAGTCTCTCTTATGAAAGAGTCGGAGGGAAGAGTGTCAAATGGTGAAGTTTTAATTCAGATTGATGATTTTTTAAATAAAAAAGAGTTAAAAAGTGCAAAAATAAAACTATCTTCACTAAAGAGAGTTATGGAATTAACACAAAAAAATGTTGAAAACTCAAGAAAAGTTGAACAGATAAAAGAGCTAAACTACAATAAAATTAAAGATTTAAAAACAAAGTCAAGAGCAAGTAAAGATACAGAACTTATAGGTCTTATAAATGCAAGCAGTCAACTTTTAAGCCTAGAAAATTCGCTAGAGAACCTAAAAATCTCCATTAGTGATTTAGAGTTTAGGATTGCAACTCTTAAAAACAGTATCTCAAAAAAGAGCATAAGTGTAGAAAAAGACTCTTTTGTCTATAAAATTCACATCAATAAAGGTGACTTTGTTAATGCGGGTGCACCTTTGATAGATGCTTATGATATATCAAAAGGAAAGTTGACTATTTTTCTCTCAAGAGAGGATGTAGATAGAGTTGAAGATAGCACGATATATATCAATGATAAACCAACCAGCTTTAATATTGACAGAATCTGGAAAGTAGCAGATACTCAAAATATCTCATCATTTAGAGCAGAGATAATCATACCAGCACCAAAGCGTTTCTCAGAGTTACTTAAGATTGAGTTCAAGTAAGATTATAAGCACAACTTGTCCGCTTGATTGCTTTGATAGTTGTAGCGTAGAGATTGATGAGAATCTAAAGCTAAAAGGTGAAAAATCTCATCCAGTCACTCAGGGCTATCTCTGTCAGCATTTAAGCAATTTTCATAAATTTTCTCGTATTGAAAAAGCAACGCTTTATGCCAAAGAGATAAGCATAGATAGGGCTTTAGAGATTGTAAAGCAAAAGATGCAAAAAAAGACTCTCTACTACAAAGGTAGTGGTAACTTAGGAGTTATGCAAGGTGTTACAAAATTGGCCTTTAGGGACGCTACTGTTGCACAAGGCTCTTTGTGTGAAGATGCAGGAGCGCATGGTATAGAGGAGGGTAGGGGAGCAAATCTTGTTTGGAGTCCTCTTCATGTTGCCAAGAGTGATGTTGTTGTTATCTGGGGGCGAAATCCAAGTATTACCAACTCTCACATGCTTCCAGCCTTAAGAGGTAAAACTCTTATAGTGATAGACCCATATAGAATTGATTTGGTAAAAAAAGCTGATTTACATGTGAGTGTGAAACCACGAGGGGATATCTATCTCGCACTTCTTTTGGCTCGTGCAGCCCTCATGGACGAGATGCAGGATGAGGAATTTATAGAGAGTAGATGTGAAAATTTTGACTACTATATGGATCTTATCAACTCAAAACCAATAATTCAACTTCAAAAAAGAAGTGGTGTCTGTTTGATTGAGATTTATAAAATTCTTGAGCTAATCAAAGGCAAAAAAGTATCATTTTTAGTAGGGCTTGGGGTGCAAAAGTATAGTTTTGGGCATAGTGTACTTAGGGCTATTGACTCTTTTGTGGCGATGCTTGGTCTGTTTGGAAAAGAGGGTTGTGGAGTTAGTTATATAGCTGATAGCTCTTTTGGATTTGCAAAACCATTTCATATAGAGGCAAAAAGCGTTGAGATGCCGATAGTTGATTTTGGGGATTATGACTTTGTCTTTATTCAAGGTGGAAATCCAGCCAATCAGATGCCTTGCACACCAAAAGTTATAGATGGACTTAAAAAAGCAAAGTTTGTTGTCTATTTTGGACTACATGTCAACGAAACTTCAATGCTAGCTGACCTTGTCATACCAGCAAAAACATTTTTAGAAAAAGAGGATTTAAAGCTCTCCTATGGACAAGAGTATATAGGAGAGATGCCAAAGATAGTTCATAGCGAGATAGGTATTAGTGAGTATGAACTATGCCAAAAGCTTGGAGCTCAGCTTAGAAGCGAAAAAGAGTATATTGATGAGATTAGACACTCCAATATGAGCAAAAGAGATGGATGGACTATCTCAAAAACTTATGAAAATATACCTTATGAGAAGGAGTTTTATACTGCTAGTGGCAAGTTTGAGTTTTTTGATGACTTTGAGGATGATTTTGGCGATGAGGATTTAAATAGGGGATTTTATCTTTTGAGTGCTAAATCAAAAAAGTCACTAAACTCTCAATTTAAGACAGATCAGTATCTATATGTTCCAACATCTTTAGGTTTAAAAGATGAGCAAAACATAGTGTTATCTAGTGGAGATTATGAGTGTAAATATATCGTAAAAAATGATAAAAATCTTAGAGATGATTGCATGCTACTCTACTCGGGACATAAAGATGCAAACATGCTAACACCACATGCGATGAGCGAAGAGGGAGAGTGTGCGATTTTTCAGGAGTTAAAGTGTGTGATAAAATATCCCAAGATGTTTGAAAAAGATGGTTAGACTCATAGTTTATGGGGATATTCATGGTTGTTATAATGAACTAAAGGATCTTCGTGCAAAGATATCTCCTAAGAAAAATGATATTGAAGTTTGTGTTGGAGATATAATCATGAAAGGTAAAGACTCTATAAGGGTGCTAGATTATCTTATAAAACACAAGATAAAATCTGTTTTAGGTAACCACGAGCAGAATCTTTTAAACTGCCTAGAGTCTAAAAAAAATCTAAACAAGTATGAGCAAAATATCATTGATAAATTAACTCAAGAGCATATAGCATATCTAAAAAAACTACCACTATATTTGAAGTATGATGGCATAATCATACTTCATGGAGGGCTACAAAACCATGTAGATTTAGGTGAATTATCGAAGAGCGAGAGGCAAGATATACTAAATCTTAAGTATTTAGATAGTGGCAAGACTTTCTGGGCAGATGTATATGATGGTAATCAGGGTTTTGTAGTCTATGGTCATCAAAGATTTGATAAAGCCAAAAAAAATAGACATGCACTAGGGGTCGATACTAGTTGTGTTTATGGAAATAGATTGAGTGCTGTAATTTTTAGAGACTTTAGGGTTGAGAGTCTTTCTATCGAAAGTGTTGCAAGTTTGTTTGTTTTTAGGGAGTAGGTAACTACTCCCATATTTTATAGAGCTTCGTCGTCAAGCTCACCAGTTCTGATTCTTATCGATTTTTCTATACTACTAACAAAGATTTTACCATCTCCAATTTTACCTGTCTTAGCACTCTGTACAATAACCTTGATAACTTCATCAACTATCTCATCTTTAACAACAAGTTCAATTTTTATCTTTGGTAAAAAATCAACTACATACTCAGCTCCACGATATAGCTCGGTATGACCTTGCTGTCTACCATACCCCTTTACTTCGCTAACTGTCATGCCTGTAAGCTCCAATGAGCTTAGGGCATCTTTCACATCTTCAAGCTTAAAAGGCTTTATTACTACTTCAATTTTTTTCATTTTACTGTCCCCTCTTCAAGAAGCGAAGCTCCTTGAAAATTCCTCGCGACTGAAGCACGAAATGAAGTTTTTGTATATTCCATCTTATTTCTCCTTATAAATTAAAACTTTTCTCACCATGAGTTGCCTCATCTAAGCCTTGTGCCTCTATCTCTTCATCAACTCTACCACCACCAGTGATAAACGAAGCTATATAGTATACAACAACGGTACCAATAAGGGTAATTAGTCCAACTGCTATAACTGATTCAACTTGAACGATGAATTGTCCCAATCTATCACCCGATTCCTTAAGTGGACCATCCCATAGAAGTTCTTTGTCATCAAGTGCAAGCAGACCAACCGCAAGTGCTCCCCACAAACCAACTAAAAAGTGAATTCCAAACGCATCTAAACTATCATCATATTTTAGCTTCTTTTTCATAAAAGTTACACCAAAGAAACCTATAAGTGAGCCAACAAAACCTAAGATAATAGCACCACTAACATCTACAAAACCAGCAGCAGGAGTGATAGCAACTAACCCTGAAACTACACCAGATGCAGCTCCTAGAAGAGTTACCTTTTTATAAACGATGTACTCAATAACTACCCAAGTAAGTCCAGCAATTGCGGGAGATAAAGCTGTAGTTAAAAATGCCAAACCAGCAATAGAGTTTGCACCAAATGCACTACCAGCATTAAAACCAAACCAGCCAAACCACAATAAAGAGGCTCCTAGAGCTGTAAGCATAACACTCATAGGTTTCATAGCAATCTTTGGATAACCTTTTCTTTTACCAACTAGATAGGCAAGCACCAACCCAGCAAGTCCACCATTCATGTGCACTACAGTCCCACCAGCAAAATCAAGAGCACCATGATCAAACAAAAATCCTCCACCCCACACCATATGAGCTATAGGAGCATAGACTACTACAGTCCAAATCGCAGCAAATACTAGCCAAGTAGAGAACTTCATCCTCTCAATAACAGAACCACTTGCAATAGCTATAGTGATTGCAGCAAATGTGCCTTGAAAGACAATAAAAACATAAGTAGGGTAGGTTCCACTAAGGTCATTCCAGCTAATTCCACTTAAAAACACATGCGACAAACCGCCAACAAACTTATTGACTAAGTCACTATCAGCTGTACCAAAAGCAATAGAATAACCAAATGCAATCCAAGCAATCATACCAACAAAAAATGCACTAAATACCATCATATAGGTGTTAAGCAAGTTTTTACTTCTTGTCATACCTCCATAAAATAGTGCCAAACCAGCAGGTGTCATAAGCAGAACCAGTGCAGCGGACATCATCATCCATGCCGTATCACCACTATCAAGCCTATCTTCAGCAAGTACTAAAGTAGGCAGAAGAGTTAGCCATAGCCATTTTCTCATTTTAAATCCTTTTATTTAAGTTGAGAAAATTATAGCACTAAAATGAACAATTTATAAGTAGTTTAGTGATTAAAAAATAAGCAATCCAGATTTTAACCCCCGCCAACAAACTCTAAAAACTCGACTTTGTCATTTTCATTGAGCTTAAAACTACACCAAGCCTCATTTTTTACCACTATCATATTGACCGCGGCTGCCATTACTTTTTCGCTTATGCCCAACTCGTCTAGTAGATTTTGTACTGTTTTTGCTTCTGTATCTCTCTCTACGCCATTAACAACTATCTTCATATCTACCCCTTTCTAAAGCATGCCATTTTAAATCTCTCCCCCATAAAGTCTGGGTCAATTAGTATTTTAGCTCTATTTAGCTCTTTTTCATAACTTTTTTTATCTGTATTCTCTCTTAAAATATCAAGAAGCTCTATCAGTCCAAACTCTACAAGAGCTCTCATTTGTGATGAGTATGAGTGGATAGTTGCCCCATTTTGCTCAAACGCTCCTATAAGATGACTAAAATTCACATCATAAGTTATGTCACTCTTTCCAAATAGCTCACTCAAGGCTATTTTTTCTTGCAATTTTTCAACTAAATCTGTTAATGCAAAAAATGGATAAACTTTGTGCTTATCATATACTCTAAGTGAAAAATCCCCTCTACTTTTTTTATCCCCATAGTCAAATACTACAAACTCATAACTATCTACATGTAGAGCTAAATCCTCTGCAAAATCTTCATATCCAATTGCAACTTCACCTTTAGTTATGCCATAAGTTCGTGCTTTTTTCTCTACATGTGGGTCTATTTTTTTAAACTCTGGTTTTTTGCCATACATGTAGAGCATTTTTTCGTTCCACACAATCTCACATGTAAAGGCATCAAATATCTCATTTGCCACTATAAAAGCCTCTTTGCATGTAAGCTCTTTCAGGCTCTCTACATGTAGGAGTTTTACACTATCTCCAAAGCTCTCTTTAAACTGTTTTTGTTGCTCTAATTGGTTTTGTTTAAATGGCTCAACTATGATAAACTCTAGATTATTGATAAGCTTTGGTTTGAGTGTATAGATAAACTGCACTATGTCAGCTAGAAGATAGCCTTTATGAGCACCTATCTCAACTATAGCACAACTTTTAGATAAAAATCCCTCTTTAAGAGTGCTAAGAAATTTTTTAGCTATACTTCCGCCAAAAAACTGACTTGTGCTTACCGCTGTATAGAAATCACCTTTTTTTCCTATTTCTTTGTGGGTAGCATAGTATCCATTTTCGGCATATAGCCAATCATGCATATACTCACTAAATTTTACCATTCATCTTCGCATAGAGATCTAAAAGAGTATTTTGTATATCAATCTTATACATCTGTTTATCCAAAAACATAGTTTGCTTAGAGTTTCTAAGCGTATCTACATCATAAATAGTTTTTTCGCCTGCCCTAAAAAGCTCTTTTGTTGAGGAGAGAAGTGAGTCATATAGTTTTGCACTGTTTGTTACAATATCAACTTTTCTGTTTAGTAGCTCTATCTTTTTTATCGAGTCTTTATATCTGTTGCTCTCCTTAGTCCTATTGTCTTGTAGTTCTAGTTTTGCTTTTAAATACTCAAGCTGTCTTACCTCTATGGTACGACCCCTATTTAGGTCTACAAGGGGCATTGATACTTTTAAACCTATTTTATTGTATGTATCGTCTGTATTGCTTCTTGTGTCATAGTAGCCTGCATTTATAGAGAAGGTGGGAAGATAGTTGGAGATTGTCATTTTTTTTAGATACTCTACTCTACTTGATTGTGCATTTTGTTGTTGTAGAATTAGCGAGTTTTTTAAAAAGCTATCTTCATCTATCATACTAAATACTGGAGGAGTAATCTCAAGATAGTTTGAGTCACTTAGTGAATTAAAGTTCATAAGTGCTGAGTATTTTGAAGACTCTAAGTCTATAAGATTTTTCTCAAATAAACTCTTGTTTAGTATCGATTGGTCTAAAAAGCTACTGTCTAAAAAACCACTCTCGTACTGCTCTTGTTTTCTGATTACATCTATCCTTGCATTCTCTATTAAGAGTCTCTGTTTTGCTATTTGAAGGTCGAGTTTTTTTATACCAAGCCAGGTAGAAATCAGGCTTTTAATGAGGTTTTGCTTATTTAGAGAGTTGCTTAATCTCAAAAACTCTCTATTTGCTCCAGCATACTGTATGGCATAGTAGATTCCACCACTTTTAAAAATTGGCTGATCAAGTGTTATTGAAAAAGTGCTACTACTGTCTAAGTTTTTTCTTCCATCAAATCTAGTTGTAGAGTAGGACCCCATTATCGAATTTATCCAGCCTAGCTTTAGATTATCACTCTCTAGCTCTATCTTTTCTTTGTCAATTTCAAGTTTTTGTTGCTTTAAAACGGAAAGAAGAGAGCCACTGTCACTAGCACCTAAAAAACTAACGAATACCAGTAGACTAATAAATTTTATCAAATGCATTTTTCAACCTTGTAAATCCCTTATCTATCTCATTTTTTGTGATAGTAAGTGGCGGTAAGAAGCGAAGTGTATTTCGCCCAGACTTCAAAACTAAAACACCCTCTTTGAATGCACAATCAACAAGTAGTGTTAAATCAACAGACTCAAGACATCTAAGACCTCTTATAAGCCCAATTCCTACTATTTCATTAAACATCTTCGGAAAATACGACACAAACTCTTTTAACTTTGACTCAAAGTAGGCAAAAGTTTCACCTAACTCACCACTATTTTTAAAATCTTCAAGTATCTCTAAAACCTCAAGCCCAGCTCTTGTGGATAAAAAGTTACCACCAAAAGTACTGCCGTGATCACCTACTTCAAGCAAATCTTTGTGGGTTGTTAAAACAGCTCCAATTGGAACACCGCCAGCAAGCCCTTTTGCAAGAGTGATTATATCGGGTTTTATGCCATATAGACTAGTGGCTAAAAACTCTCCACTTCTATAGACTCCTGTTTGAACTTCATCTACAATAAGAAGAATTTTTTGTTTTTTTAAGAAAGATGAGAGCTCTTGAACCTCCTCTTTAGCAAAAGGCTGAACTCCACCCTCTCCTTGAACAAGCTCAATCATAACTGCTAC
>CAZXOZ010000012.1:0-23860 GCA_964642805.1 uncultured Sulfurospirillum sp.
ATGAATAACAATGAGGTTTTAGCAAACCGTGCAACAGAGATTTTGGGCGGAGATTTTAGGATAGAAAAACTTGTTCACCCAAATGATGATGTAAACAAATCACAAAGCTCAAACGATACCTATCCTACAGCTCTACATGTAGCCTCTATCATTGCTGTTGAAAAGCAACTTTTGCCAGCTATCTTGAAGCTACAAAATACACTTGAAGAGAAATCAAAAAAGTTTGAGAGTATCGTAAAGATAGGCAGAACTCATCTTCAAGACGCAACTCCTCTTACTCTTGGTCAAGAGATTAGCGGATGGGTTGAGATGTTAAAAAAATCTCACAAGATGATTGTAGATTCACTTGACTCAGTAAGAGAGCTGGCACTTGGTGGTACTGCTGTTG
This sequence comes from uncultured Sulfurospirillum sp., assembly GCA_964642805.1. Classification (GTDB taxonomy): domain Bacteria; phylum Campylobacterota; class Campylobacteria; order Campylobacterales; family Sulfurospirillaceae; genus Sulfurospirillum_A. The sequence goes on from CAZXOZ010000012.1 coordinate 389, forward strand.
GAACTGGTCTAAACTCTCACCCAGAGCTTGGAGTAAGAGTTGCAAAAAAGATAAGCGAGCTTACAGGACATGACTTTATCACAGCACCAAACAAGTTTCACGCTCTAACAAGCCACGATGCACTTGTCTTTACTCACGGAGCTATAAAAGCACTCTCAGCAGATATGATGAAAATAGCAAATGATGTAAGATGGTTAGCTTCTGGTCCAAGATGTGGGATTGGAGAGATTTCTATACCTGAAAATGAGCCAGGAAGCTCTATCATGCCAGGAAAAGTAAATCCAACACAGAGTGAAGCAGTAACTATGGTAACAGCTCAAGTCATGGGCAATGATGTAGCTATCAGTATAGCCGCTTCTCAAGGCAATTTTGAACTCAATGTTTTTAAGCCCGTCATCGCCTATAACTTTTTACAGTCAGTTCGCCTTATGAGTGATAGTATCATCTCATTTAACGACAATGCGGCAGTTGGGATTGAGCCAAACATAGAAAATATAGATAGTTTTCTACACAATTCATTGATGCTTGTAACCGCTTTAAATCCCCATATAGGCTACGAAAATGCTGCAAAAATCGCAAAAACAGCCCACAAAAATGGAACTACTTTGAAAGATGAAGCAGTTGGACTTGGATTTGTGACAGAAGATGAGTTTGATAGATATGTTAAGCCTGAAGATATGATAGCACCTAGAGCATAATTCGGGTTAAAAGTGTAGAATTTGATATAATTATATTATGAAAAGAAACGAACTTCTGCATGTAGCGAAATATCTACAAAAATTCACCGCTATCTCTAGTATATATAGAGTCCAAAACAGCACTATAAAGATAGTTTTTGATCGAGATGAAACTCTTTTTTTTGATATGAGACGAGGAGATTCTCATATATTTAAAAAAGAGGACTTTAAGAGGGCTAAGCTATATAGTGCTCCTTTTGATATTATCTTACATAAACGCTTTAGTAGAGGACATGTGGACTCTTTTGAAGTAGTTGAAGGTAATAGAATTTTGCGTATACGCGTAAGTTCAAACTCAAGCTATAAGGCTCAAAGTGCGGTGTTGCAGTTTGAGTTTACTGGGCGCAATACAAATGTTGTTATGCTAGATAATGAAGAGACTGTTTTGGAGGCTTTGAGGCATATAGACTCAAGCGTCTCTTTTCGCTCAATTCGCGTAGGAGAGAGGCTTGAAGAGTTGCCCTCTAGAGAGTTTACTGAGAAACCATCAAATATAGGCGAAGATATACAAGAGTATTTTAGGGGCGAATATATAAAACGATCGCTCATTAGGCTAAATCAAGTTAAGAGTCAAAAACTTATAGCTTTGCAAAAAAAGATAGATAAACTTCAAAAACTTTTAGGCGACCTTAGTAGTGAAGACAAACTACTTGAGCGAAGCAGTAAGTTGAGTTACTGGGGAACTTTGGTTTTGAGCAATATCAAAAAAGTAAAAACTTATGAGAAGATTATAGAGCTAGATGACTTTGATGGCAAGAGGGTGGAGATTGTTTTACCTAAAGAGGCTAGAAGTGCTAGTGAAGCTGCTAATATACTGTTTGATAACTCTAAAAGGTTAAAAAGAAAAGCAAAATCACTCTATAAAGAGAGAGAGAATCTTAAAGAGAAGATAGGTTTTTTTAAGAAAATGCAAAGAGCCATAGAGGGATGCAGTGATGAGAGCGAGATAGATATACTCCTGCCTAGTCAAAAATACTCTAAAAAGAGCAAAAAAGAGCAAAAATCTTATGAGAGTTTTTTTATAGAGGGCTTTAAGGTAATGCTTGGAAAAAACGAAAAAGGTAACGAAGAGTTACTTAAAGAGGCAAAAAAGAGAGATATTTGGCTCCATATTAAAGATATGCCCTCATCTCATGTTATAATAAGAACAGATAAGCAGAATATACCTGAAAATGTACTTAATTTTGCCGCAAAATTGTGTGTAGAGTTTAGTATCGCTAAAAAAGGGGCATATTTAGTCGATTATACTCAAAGAAGAAATGTAAAAGTAAGAGAGGGAGCAAGTGTAAACTATGTGGACTATAAAACTCTACATGTAAGGAGAGAGTAAGATGGCAATAGGACCAATAGGTAGCAAGATTTTTACAAATCAAAATACAACTGCCGCTGCAACCAAACAGATTAATTTTCAAAATAGACTTGAGATGCAAAACCTTATGGCAAGTGCATTTGCTAATGAGAAGAGCAAGGTAGTGCAAGAGATTCGCCCGACTGAAGAGTCTCACAAAATCGACCCCGAGAGAGACCACCACGACCAAAGAAGAGAGGAGGAAGAGGGAGGTGCTAAAAAAGATATGAAAAATCCAAAAGAGTACAAAGGTGATGATGACCTTAAGCCAACAAGAAGACTAGATATAACCATATAAGCAAAAACTCACAAATACTCTGATAGAATATAAAAAATATTAAAAGGCTATATCTATGAACATCAAAGAGGTGCTTGGTTCTAGCATTGAGAGAATTTTAACAGGGGTAATTCTACTTGGAATTGCTATCTTAATGGTTGCTATGGATAGTCTTTTTCTTACTTGGGCAATTTTAGGTATCGCCTATATGCTCTCTTTTCGTGAGGCTATGAGACTTTTTGGTGAAAAAGATGACAAATTCTACATCTATGCTGTTCTAATCTGGATAGCGGCTGCTTTTTACCCTCACCCTACTGATTTAGTTTTTGTTATATTGATTGTCGCAGTATCTATAATGACCTACAGAAAAGATGTAAAATTTAGAGCCTTAGCGCCATTTCTATACCCAGTTATACCTATGGTTTTTCTTTTTACGCTCTATAAAGATTTTGGAATATATATGCTTATATGGCTTGTTGTAATTGTTGCTTCAACTGATGTGGCTGCATATTTTGTAGGAAAGTGTGTAGGCAAGACTCCATTTTCTGAGATGAGTCCAAATAAGACTTGGGAGGGAGTTCTAGGGGGTATTGCTGCTGGTACAGTCATAGGGGCGTCTGTTGGTCTTATGAATCAACCTATCTTGTTTGCTATTTTTACCTCATTGTTAGTTTCGGTAGCTTCTGTGTGGGGAGATCTGTTTGAGAGCTACCTTAAGAGAGAGGCTGGGGTTAAGGATAGTGGAACCATATTTCCAGGGCATGGCGGATTTTTAGATAGACTTGATGGGTATCTTTTTGGTGTAGTTATAATGGTGGTGATTATAAGAGGAGTTGCATAGGTGGTTCTTCTTGGCTCAACTGGCTCAATAGGAACAAATACACTAAAAGTAGTAGATAAGTTCTCTCTCGAAGTTGAAACTCTTGTGGCTGGAACCAATATAGAGCTTTTTAATAGGCAAATTCAAAAATACAAACCTAAAATTGTATGCGTAGCAACTAAAGAGCTATCCTTGCATGTAGAGCATAAAAATGTTCTTTATGGCTCATCTGGAGTCCTAGAGGCTATCGAGCTCTCTAGGTCAGACTTGGTGGTCAATGCTCTTGTCGGGTTTACAGGACTTGCTCCAACGATAAAAACACTCGAACTTGGCAAAAAATTGGCTCTTGCAAACAAAGAGTCTTTAGTTGTTGCTGGACATCTTTTAGATTGTACGAAAATAACTCCCATTGACAGCGAGCATTTTGGACTTTGGTATCTCCAAAGCGATAAGGCGATAAGTAAAATGACGATTATGGCGAGTGGTGGTGCTTTTTGCGACACGCCCTTGCATGAGTTATCTTTGAAAACTCCAACTCAAGCACTAAAGCACCCAAACTGGTCTATGGGAAAAAAGATAACTATAGATAGTGCAACTATGACAAATAAACTTTTTGAACTACTTGAAGCAAAGTGGCTATTTGGCATGGATAACTTAGATGCAATCATAGAGACGCACTCAATCATGCATGCCATAGTTAGTTTTAAGGATGGTAGTAGTACAGCTCATCTAGCAAATGCGGACATGCAACTTCCTATCTCTTACGCACTTCTTGGCAGGGTTGACACTCCTATGGTAGAGCTCATTGATCTGTGCAAAATTGGCTCTTTAGAGTTTAAGGAGATTGCGAGTAATAGATATCCAATTTGGGAGATAAAAGATGACCTACTGCAAAATCCTCAAAGAGGAGTTGTGATAAACGCAGCTAATGAGATAGCAATAGAGAAGTTTTTTAAAAAGGAGCTCAATATTTTAGAGCTTGCAGAGTTTACAAAAAAAGCTTATAGCCATTTTGAAGATATAAACCCAAAAAGTTTAGCAGAGATATTTGAGATAGATGCAGAAGTAAGAGAGTATTGTAGTAAAAAATCATAAAAAGGTAGTAGAATGAGCAGTACAGATTATAGTTTCAAATTAAAAGATAGTATCGTGGGTTTACAGTTTTTGTTTGTTGCATTTGGCGCACTTGTCTTGGTTCCAATTCTTACAGGACTTGACCCTAGCGTGGCACTTTTTACTGCTGGCATTGGTACGCTTATTTTTCAATTAGTCAATAAAGAGGCTGTTCCTCCGATTTTTTTAGCCTCCTCATTTGCTTTTATAGCTCCTATCATCTATGGGGTACAGACTTGGGGAGTTGCGGGGACTATGAGTGGGCTATTTGCTGCTGGTATTTTTTATATCATTTTAAGTTTTTTAGTTCGCATCAGAGGGAGTGATTTTTTGCATAAGCTTCTGCCTGCTGTTGTTGTTGGTCCTGTTATCATGACTATCGGTCTTATCCTCTCTCCTGTTGCAGTTTTTATGGCTATGGGTAAAACGGGTGATGGCTCAATGGTTCTTGTTGAGTTTCCAGTAGCTATCACAATCTCTCTTATCACTTTAGCGGTAGTTCTTTTAACCACTCTCTTAGGAAGAGGGATTTTTAGGCTTCTTCCAATACTTTGTGGAATTATAGTGGGGTATATAATCTCTTTTATGTTTGGAATTGTTAGTTTTGATGCAGTTGTAGCTGCTCCTTGGCTTGCTGTACCAGCTTTTGTAGCTCCTGAATTTAATCTTCAAGCTATTATTTTTATCTTGCCTATTGCTATTGCTCCTGCAGTTGAGCATATAGGAGATATGTTAGCTATCTCAAATGTTACAAAAAAAGATTATCTAAAAAAACCAGGACTTAAAAATACTCTTTTAGGGGATGGGCTTGCAACGAGTGCGGCATCCATGCTTGGTGGGCCTCCTAATACAACTTATTCAGAAGTAACAGGTGCGGTTACCATCACAAAAGCATTTAACCCGGCTATCATGACATGGGCCGCTATTTTTGCAATCCTTTTGGCATTTGTTGGAAAGCTTGGCGCTATATTGGGAACTATTCCTACCCCTGTTATGGGCGGGATTTTACTTCTTTTGTTTGGTATTATAGCTTCTATTGGTATGGGGACTCTCATAAAAGAGAAGGTAGATCTACAAGATCCTCGCAATATGATTATAGTTTCAATGATTTTGGTGTTTGCGATTGGTGGCATGACATTTGACTTTGGCGGGGTTGCATTTAGCGGTATTGGGCTTGGTGCTATTGTTGGAATAGTTTTGAATCTCGTTTTACCAAAAACAAAACACTTAAACGGATATTGATTTTAGATGGAGCTTTCTCATATAATTTTTATAGTCGTAACAACCTCTGTATTGATGGGGATGAACTACTATGCTTATCGTAGATTTTTAAGTAGGGTTAGTTTTTTTAAAAAATATACTCGCACTATAAAGTGGCTATTTGTATTTTTAGTTATCTCTCAATTATCTTATTTTATTCTACTTCGCCATGGCACCTTAAGTAGTACTGCATACACACTTTTTTCATCTTTTATTGGCATCTCTTTTATGCTTTTTTGTATAGCTATTATTTATGATATCTTTCATATTCCACTCAATAGAGTACCTTTTGATAAGTCAAGAAGATTGATGCTTAAAGCCATACTTGATGTTACTATGTTGGTTCTGCTGTTTTCTTATATGATAAGGGGATTTTTCAATGGTTTTAAAATGCCAATTGTCAAAGAGGTTGAGATTGAGATAAAAGGTTTAGAAAAAGAGTTAAATATAGTTCAAGTTTGTGATGTTCATATAGGAAAGAGTTTAGGTAAAGAGTTTTTAGACAGTATCGTCAAGGATATAAACTCTTTGAATGCAGATATAGTAGTTATCGTTGGTGATTTGGTTGATTTAAAAGTTGATAAAATTGGAGATAAGCTCGATAGTCTAAAAGAGATAAAAAGTCGTTTTGGAGTCTACTTTGTGAGTGGAAATCATGAGTATTTTCATGGAGTGGAGGATATTTGTGAGCATCTTAGGTCTCTACATGTAAGGGTCTTAGAGAATGAGAGTGTTGTGATTGATAAGGTTATTAATCTAGCAGGCATTACAGACTTAATAGGTAGAAGATTTGCTATTCTAGAGCCAGACTTGCCAAAAGCACTCTTGCAGACTGACTCAAATCTACCCACAGTTTTACTAGCTCACCAGCCAAAAATAACTAAAGAGTTAAAGAATGAAAAGATAGATTTGATTTTAAGTGGACATACTCACGGAGGTCAGATTTTCCCCTTTGGTCTTTTAGTTCTGCTTGACCAGCCCTATCTTAGTGGGCTCTATCAGCACTCTGAAAATACTCAGATTTTTGTAAGCAATGGAGCTGGTTACTGGGGTCCTCCAATTAGAGTTTTAGCACCAAGCGAGATAGTAAAAATCAGACTAAGTCCATCTTAAAAATTTGAGTTAATCCTTTTTTTATTGACAGTACTGTATTATGTAGGAAAAAGGGGATAAGATGAGCTACCCAAAGTTTTTTGATGAGATAGAGAAGATTAAGATAGTAGATGAGCTTGCAAATACTCTAGGTACTTTTAAAGATGGAGTTATGGAGTTTTCCTATATAGATATAGTCAAGAGTGCAGGACATAGTTGCCCCACTGTGGCAGGAGCTTATCTTATGCTCAAAGAGGGATTAAAAGAGTTTGAAAATCCTAAGCGAGGTGAAATTAATGCTTACCTCAAAGATGACATGAGCAAAGGCGTTACAGGAGTTATCTCAAATGTTATAGCTCAAGTTACAGGGGCTACTTCAAAGAGTGGTTTTCACGGACTTGCTGGAAAATTTGATAGGCGTAATTTGATGCACTTTAATGCAGATATAAAATCATCTATGCGTCTTACGGACAAGAGAGGCGAAAAAGTAGTTGATGTAACCTATAGCCCAAATAAAGTTACACCAGACTCAAAGATGGCTTCTCTTATGGAGAAGGTGGTCTCAGAAAATGCAACCAAAAAGGAGCAAGAAGAGTTTGGCAGATTGTGGCAAGAGCGAGTAGAGAGGATACTAAAGTCTCCACAAAATGTCTTGATTATCAAAAGCGACTAGCAAGGGTTTTTTTTGAAATACAAAACAGATAAAAGACTTGCTAGGTGGATAGTTATACTTCCGCTTTTAGGTATAGTTGCAACAGCACTTATATTGACAGATCTTTTTTTAAAGTATGAAAAAAACTTCTTTAATGAGAGTCTTTACAAATCAAAAAATAGTATTACAAAACAGAACAAACTTCAAATCCAAGATAAAGTTTTGGAGGTAGTAAACTATATAGAGGCTAGCAAAGAGATATTTAAAAATGAGTCTAAAGAAGAGGTTAGAAGTATGGTGAGCCTCGCTGTTGATGTAGTTGATGCAATGTACAAAAAAAGAGGAGATTCCTCTATTGAGGAGATAAGAAAAAGAGTTATAGAACACCTAAGAGATGTAAGATTTTTTTATAATAATACTGGCTATTTTTTTGTTTATGACTTAAAAGGCAACTCTCTTCTTCTTCCTCCTATGCCACATCTTGAGGGTACTAGCCTACTAGATATAAGGGATGCAAGAGGAACTTATACTGTAAAAGAGCACTTAGAGATAGTAGAAAAATCAAATGAGGGGTTTCACGAATGGTACTGGTATAAGCCAGATGAAATAGTAATGAAAAAAAAGATAGGCTTTATAAAGGCTCATAGAGGACTAGGTATATACATAGGAACAGCCAAACATGAAGAGGATATACTTAGGAGTACAAAAAAGGAGCTTAAAAAACTACTAGCAGATATAAGATTTGGAGAAAAAGGTTATATATTTGCACTTGATTATGATGGTAATACAATCTCTCATATAAAAAAAGAGTTAATAGGAACCAATAGATGGAATTTAGTTAGCAATGGTGAATTTGTTGTTCAAAACACTATAAAGGGGGCAAGAGCAGCACAAGAAGGCTTTTTTATGACATACCTTGCAACTATTGATCCCACAACAGGTAAAAGTGCAAAGAAAACATCTTTTATTGTTGACTTGCCAGAGCTTGGTTGGGTTATAGGAGCAGGATTTTATAGTAGAGATGTATTAAAAAAAATAGAGCTAAGATATATTGAGTTAAGAGATAATTTGTCTGGAGTATTTACAAAGATTATCTATACTACTATTGTAGTTTTGATTCCCATACTCATCATCGCACTGCTCATCTCTTTGAAGCTAAAAAATGTGCTAAAAAATTATCAAAAGAGTTTAATTGCAAAACATAAACAAACGATAGAGCAAAAAGAGCAACTAGCTTATCAGGTAGAGCATGATGATTTGACAGGGCTACCAAATAGAACTATGTTAACTCAAAGATTAAAATACTCTATAAGTCTATCAAAAAGAGATAAAAGAGAGATTGCTGTCATGTTCATAGATATAGATAATTTTAAAATAATCAATGATAGTATGGGGCATGATGTAGGCGATACCATTCTCAAAGAGATATCAAAAAGATTAAAAAACTCTATCAGAGAGTCTGATACTGTAGCAAGATTTGGTGGGGATGAGTTTGTAGTTCTTATTGATAATTATAAAAGCGTAAAAGATATTATAGCAGTTATAAATAAAATACAAGATTCTACAAAAGAGCCTATAGAGTTAGATGAAATCGAGTATAAAACAAGCTTAAGTATAGGTATAAGCATATTTCCAGACGATGGAGAAGACTCTCAGTCGCTTTTTAGAAATGCCGATATTGCGATGTATAAAGCAAAAGAGAGCGGAAAAGATGCTTATAGATTTTTTGCTAAACAGATGAATGATGAGATTAAAAATCGCCTAGAGATAACAAGCTTTTTAGAGGCTGCTTGCAGAGAAAAAGAGTTTGTTCTGCACTATCAGCCACTAGTGGATGTAGGCTCAAATAAAATAGTAGGAGTTGAGGCTCTCATAAGGTGGCAACACCCAACACAAGGACTGCTTTATCCAGACAAGTTCATCGCTATTGCAGAAGAGAGTACTCTTATCATAGAGATTGGTAAGTGGGTAATTGATGAATCATTAAGACAGATAGTAGAGTGGAAAAAAAGTGGCTATAGTATCGAGAAAATATCAATAAATATATCTTCAAGACAGCTAGAGAGCAGTGGATTGATAGCTTATATCGACAATGCCTTAAAGGAAGCCTCTTGCAAGGCAGAGTGGCTTGAGATAGAGGTGGTTGAGAGTTATGTTATGAAAAATCCTAAAAAATCTATCAAAACTTTAGATAGATTAAGAGCAATGGGTATAGATATTGCTATAGATGACTTTGGTACAGGCTACTCGTCACTATCGTATCTTCGTGATTTACCAGTCACGAAACTAAAGATAGATAGAGCATTTATTAAAAATCTAGACAATAGTTTTGAAGATAGAGCGATAGCTAAGACTATCATCGCTCTTGGGAGTGGTCTTATGATGAAAGTTTTAGCAGAGGGAGTTGAGACAATTGAGCAAAAAATATTTTTAAAAGAGCGGGGTTGTAGTTTGATGCAAGGGTATTTGTTTAGCAAGCCACTTCCTATTAATGAAGTGGAAAAGCTGCTACAAAACGGCAGTACAATAAAAATATAATATAGGTTAGTGATGAAAAGACGCATATTTATGGGGCTAATTGCAGGAGCAGCTGTCTCTGCAGTGGCAGATATAAAAAAAGAGGATAAAACAGTGTGGCTTAGAGATAATCAAGTCTACTGGTTTTTAGAGGTCCACAAAAAAATAAATCAAGTAAAAAAACATGTTGGATTTGGCAATTTCAATATACTCTCGTATGACAATATGCTAAAAATTGCCTCAAGGGTTTCTAAAATTGGAAAATTTGCACCTAAAGAGTTGGCTTTTATGGAGGAGATATTTTATGCAGACCCAGTAGAGCACGGGTTTTATGGAAGAAAGACTGTGCCTTCTATCACGACAAACATAAAGAAAAAAGAAGTTAAAAAAATTCCTCGCACAGGACACTATCTTTTTCGTGAAATTTCCGATAAGCCTTATGATAGAATGATATCAGATGTAGGGCAATCCCTTGTGCTTACTTCTGGTGTTAGGGGCGTACCAAAACAGATGAACCTCTATTTTAATAAGATAAAAAGAGTGCAAGGTAATATAACTTTAGCATCTCACTCTTTAGCACCTCCTGCTTACTCTTATCACTCAATAGGCGATTTTGATGTAGGAAAAAAGGGGTGGGGACATAAAAATTTTACAGTATCTTTTGCAAGAACTGAGGAGTTTTGGAAGCTAAGACAGCTCTCATATATATCTATGAGATACACAATAAACAATAAAGATGGAGTAAGATTTGAGCCTTGGCATATTAAGATTATTTAGTACAGTTATATTTTTTACAAGCTTAGCGTTTGCAAATGGATTTGATTTTACTCTTATCAAAAAGGGTGAAAAAGATGACAATAACACTCTTTTGATAGTTGGTGGGATTCAAGGGGATGAACCAGGTGGATTTATGGCGGCCTCTCTACTTTCAACTCACTATAAAATCACAAAAGGCTCAGTTTGGATTGTGCCAAATTTTAACTTCTACTCAATTATAAAAAGAAGTAGAGCTCCACACGGAGATATGAATAGAAAATTTGCATATATATCAAAAAGTGACCCAGATTTTAAGCTAATTGAGAGAATGAAGAGCATAATCGCTAAGGAAAATATAAAAATGGTTATTAATCTTCATGACGGTAGCGGCTTTTATAGAAAAAAGTATATAGACAAAGAGCGAAATCCAAAAAGATGGGGGCAGTGCAACATAATAGACCAAGCAGTAGTAGAAGGGATAGAGTACGGCAATCTATTGGAGATTTCTCAAAAAGTTGACGCACATGTGAATGAAAATCTACTTGATGAAAAACACAAGTTTCATACTAAAAATACACATACTTATCGTAAAAATAGTTTTAAAACTAAGGAGATGAGCAAAACACTTACCTACTACGCAATCAGTAGAGGCAAGGCGTCTTTTGGGAATGAATCAAGTAAATCACTTCCTGTGCATGAGAGAGTCTACTATAAACTTCTCTCACTTGAAAAGTTTATGGATATTATGGGCATAGAGTATAAGAGAGAGTTTGATCTGAATGCAAAAGAGTTAAAAAATATCATAGATAATGACATATTTATCTCCTTTAATGATAAGAGGATTTTTATACCTCTCTCACGAATTCGCTCATATATAACTTATTTTCCTGTTGAAAAGGGTGCTAAAATCACCTTTAAGCCGAGCTCACCTGTGATGACAGTTGTAGAAGAGAGAGGCAGATATATAGTCTACTATGGGAATAGAAAGCTAACTACTCTTATTCCTCAATACTTAGCGTATGATGATTTTAATGGCAGCATAAAGGTTGACATTGACGGTGTTTTAAAAGATATTGGGCTAGGTAGCCTGGTAGAGGTTAAAGAGTATTTCAATGTTAAAGCAGATAAAAATCTTCGTATAAATGTGATAGGCTATATAAACAAAAAGCACAAAAATGAGTCAGGTTTAAATATCAGAAGAGACCAGATACTTAAAAGATTTTCGATAGACAAAGATAGCAAAAGATTTAGAGTAGAGGTGTATGACATCAAGGATAGAAATAGATTTCTAGGAATGTTTCTAGTCGAATATAGATGATACTTAGTATTGAAAGCAGTTGTGATGATAGCTCAATTGCAGTAACAAGAATAGAGGATGCGAAGCTACTTTTCCACAAGAAAATTTCACAAGAGATAGAGCATTCTAAGTTTGGGGGAGTAGTTCCTGAACTTGCCGCAAGGCTTCATGCTATAGCCCTGCCAAATATCTTAGAGGAGTGCAAAGGCTACTTTAAAGAGCTAAAAGCTATAGCAGTCACAAATGAGCCTGGTCTTTCGGTTACTCTAGTTGAGGGAGTGTGTATGGCAAAAGCTCTCAGTATCTCACTGAACATTCCCCTGCTTCCTATAAATCACCTCAAGGGACACATCTACTCTTTGTTTATTGGTGAGCTTAAAACCTCTTTTCCTATGCTTACTCTCTTGGTTTCAGGTGGACATACACAACTTCTACATGTACAAAGCCATGACGAGATAGAGGTTCTAGCCACTACACTAGACGATAGTTTTGGTGAGAGTTTTGATAAGGTTGCAAAAATGCTTAGTCTTGGCTACCCTGGTGGACCTGTTGTAGAGAGGCTTGCGTTGAGTGGAGATGAAAAAAAGTTTGATTTTACTGTGCCACTTTTAGGGACAAAAAAAATTGCTTTTAGCTACTCTGGCTTAAAAAATCAAGTTCGTTTAGCTGTAAAAAAAAATCCTGAGTTAAAACATGATATCTGTGCTTCATTTCAACATGTAGCGATAAAGCACCTCATAAACAAGCTAACTAAGGTTTTAAAAACCAAAAGTTTTAAAAATTTTGCGATAGTTGGAGGTGCTAGTGCAAACCTGTACCTAAGAGCGGAGGTAGATAAACTATGCAAAACCCACAATATGAAGCTTCATGTTGCAGATATGCAGTTTTGCACAGACAATGCAGCGATGATTGGAAGGTGTGCTATAGAAGCTTTCTATCTAAAGAGATTTGTTAAGCTTGATGATATAAGCATAAGCCCTAGAGCTAGCTTTTAACAATCTTTATCTCAAGCTCTAGCTGGATTTTATGTCTACTAAAAACTCTTTTTTTTGCTAAATCTATTAGATTTATAGCATCTTCAAAAGTGCCATCTCCTAAATTTACCAAAAAATTAGCATGAGTTTTGCTAAATGCCATATCACCCATGCGGTAACCTTTTAAACCCACTTCATCTAATAATTTTCCAGCAAAATAACTTAGGGGATTTTTAAAACAACTTCCAGCACTTGGGTGTTTGGGTTGATTTTCTCTTAGTTTTTTAAACATGTTTAAAAGCTCTAGGTCAAACCCTTTTTCTATCTCAAAAGTTGCCTCATAGATAACTTCTTCTATGTTTGTATGCCTATACCCAAGCTCAATATCCTGCTTTTTTTTCCAATTTTTTCCAATTTTTACCGCAACTAGAGAGTTAAAAATCTCCCACTCTTTAAGTCCCGCATTCATCTTTATCATCCCCCCAAGAGTTCCAGGGAGTTTTTGCATAAGCTCAAAGTTTTTTATATCATGTTTTTTTGCATATGCAAGTATTTTTGCACTAGGAGTTGCACCACCAACATGCAAAAGTTTATTTTTTTCATATATAAAATTGTAGTTTTCTCCTAGCATAACCACATTTGGAGGATTTGGAGATACTAGGATATTGTTTCCACCGCCCAATATAAAACTACTCTTATCAATCTCGACTAGTTCATCTAAAACCTCTACATGTAGAGATGGTCCAATACCAATACTGCTATACTTCTTAAAGTTTATCTCTCTAGTCAAAATATAAATTCTGGAATCGATGTTATAATTCTATGAGTAAACTCTATCATCATATTTAGCATCCAAGGCATAGTAAAAATTGCTACAACTATAACGAGTATAATCTTTGGCACAAAACTTAAAGTCATCTCATTGATTTGGGTAGTTGCTTGAAAAATTGAGATAACAAGACCAGCAAGAAGTCCTGCCATAAGCATAGGCATAGCCATCATTAAAGCGAGTTTAAATGTTTCAACCCCAAGTCCTATTAGCTTAGCTTCCATTTTGCTCTCCCCTTTTCAAGAAGTTATAATCTCTGTATCTCACTTACGAGTTCCTTAGTTTTTCATATCTGTTTGGAATCACAAAATCTTTTGCTTTTATAATTGTATCATAATATCCACTCTTGTAGCCTATCTCAAATAGCTTATCTATAGCACTATATTGAAGTTCGCTTAACTCAACTGAGTCATCATTTGCATATAGGCTTAGATACCTCTTTAGTGTTGAAGCATCTACTCTTATAAGATCTCTCTCTATGAGCATTCTGGAGAGTAGTTTTGTATTGGTTGTTGCTATTTTCACGGCTTTTATGAGAGTGTTCTCGCACTCTATAGCACGACTTAGTGGCATTGACCTACGAAGTGCCATGCCTCCAAGAGGAAGAGGCAAGTCTCCACCACTAAGCTCTACCCAAATATCCCAAAGCTCCTTTTCTACCTCAAGTCTGTTGTCAAAAGTGAGTATGCTTTCATGGATTAGAACTCCCGCATCAACCTCACCACTCAAAACTGTATCTTCAATCTCTAAAAAATTCTTATAAACAACTCTAGCATTAGGATAGTAGATTTTAAAAAGCATAGCATTTGTAGTGTGCTCACCACTAAGAGCCACTTTAAAATTTTGTTTTAACTTTTTGTCTTTAATTTTTACTATTTTTGGACCATACCCATCACCAAAACTAATAGCAGTTTTCAAAAGTGCATACTCTTGACGGATTTTAGGATATAGTGCAAAGCTTATAGCACTTATATCATAGCTACTCTTTAAAGCCTCTTTGTTTAGACTCTCTATATCAAGTGCGATATTTTTAAACTCAATACCTTTTAAGCCAACCCATCCAAATTTGATAGCATAATACATAAAAATGTCATCAGCATCAGGAGAGTGAGCTACACCTATGGTATGTCTCATTTTTTATTTTTCTTTTTTGAAGCTTTTGCTAGTTTAGCCCTCTTTTTTGCTTTAGCCCTTTTTGCATCTACATTTGGTGCTTTTCTCGCATTGACTACCTGCTCTTTTTTTTCTATATGAGTTGGTTTGAAGCTCGCCTTTATCGTTGCTTTTTGTTGTGTACCAAAGGCCGCTATCCTATCACCTTTTGTTGTATCCACACTAGAGCTGTTTAGTTTAGCCATCTACTTTCCTTATCTCTTTTGATTTTTTTTCAACCTGTTTTCGAAGCTCCTCTTTATAGAGAATAACTCTCTCTCTAGCCTTTTTGTCTGCAATAGATACAATCTGTGCAGCAAGAATTCCTGCATTTTTTGCTCCATTAAGAGCAACAGTTGCAACAGGAACACCTCCTGGCATCTGAAGTATAGATAAAACAGAGTCCCATCCATCTATCGAATTTGAAGATTTGATAGGCACTCCTATGACTGGTAGTGGAGATAAAGAGGCAACCATGCCAGGAAGATGAGCCGCTCCACCAGCCCCAGCAACAATAACTTCAACCCCTCTTTTATGGGCATTTTTTGCATAAGTAAAAAGTTTTTCAGGAGTACGATGTGCAGAGACTATATCTACCTCATACTCAACCTCAAGCCTATCAAGAACTTCAACTGCTTGGCTCATAATATTCATATCAGAACTAGAACCCATAACAATACTCACTACTCTTTTTTTCATGTAATAACCTTTATGAGTTTTTGCACCTTTTCAGACTTTTCAATCGCCTCTTCAATTTTGTTTGAAACTATAGTGATATGACCCATTTTACGAAATGGACGAGTTATCTTTTTCCCATATAGATGTATTTTTACCCCCTCAATAGCCATACTTTCTGCTAACCCCTCGTATCTTGCTCTGCCTTCATGCTTTGGGTCTCCTAGCAGGTTCACCATAACAGCAGGCATTTTGATCTGCGTACTTCCAAGAGGTAGTTCAAGAATTGCTCGGATATGCTGTTCAAACTGTGATGTTAAAACACTCTCTATTGTGTGATGACCGCTGTTATGAGGACGCAAAGCAGACTCATTTACGATTAAGTCTCCTTTTTTGTCTATAAAAAACTCAACTGCCAATAGTCCAGATATCTCTAAGGATTTTATAAGTTTTACTGCAATAGCTTCTGCTTTTAAAGCATGTTTTGTTTTTATATTTGCAGGAGATATTAGTCTTTCAACTAAATTAGCACTATCATTAAATACCATCTCAACAGCAGGAAAACATTTTGTATCACCCCATCTATTGCGTGCAACTATAACAGAAATCTCTTTTTGGATATCAACTTTTTTCTCGATGATACATGGACCATCAAGAAGCTTATCAAGCTCTTTTCCACTTTGCAAGATAGCAACGCCCTGCCCATCATAGCCACCTCTACATAGTTTTTGAACACATGGAAAACTTATTGTTTTATTTAAGATTGCCTCAAGCAAACTCTTTTTGTTGCTATATTGAGTGTAACAGGATGTTGGTATATCATTGTCGAGATAGTATTTTTTTTGAAGCCCTTTATCTTGAAAAATCTCAAGAATATCAGGGTCAGGGATAACCTTAATGCCTTCAGATTTAAGTCTTTTTAGAGCTTCTATATTGATATCTTCTATCTCATAAGTAAGAACATCAACTCTTTTTCCAAACTCATAAACTGAATCAAAGTCATACAGACTGCCTTTAACAAACTCTGAAGCAATCCCCACAGCGGGACAATTTTCATCGCTATCTAGGATATATGTTGTGATATTTAGTTTGCTTGCCTCTTGAATTAGCATTTTGGCCAACTGCCCTCCAGCAATTATGCCTAGCTTTAAGTTTGATTCAACTAATTTTTCCATTTTTTTCCTATTTTACTCTATTTAGTTGGTGCGGTAATGAGTATAGCAAAATACTACTTTTAACTCTCTTTGTTACATAAATAGACCTAATAGACTTTTTACATAACCTAACATTAAAAGTATTTGAATTATATAGCTTCTTATAAAATCTTTAAAGAGACTACAGCTTTGAATGTTATAATTTTTTATAGAGAGTTTTTGGTCTATATTAGGAAGCATTATGAGTAGAGTCTATTTTTCAAGTTGGCAAAATGAGATTGTTGATAATAGAGATATTGATGATATTCAAAACTGGAAAGAAGCGACTGTAAGGTTTCCAGTAACTTATGATGAAAATATTCAGACTAAAGCATTTGTAGGATGGGATGGGTTTGTTCTGTTTTCGCGAGATGTAGATGTTGTAAAGTTGGCGAGAAACTATGCATGGCAGTATCAAGAGTACTCTGAAGCTTGTGGAAGATGCGTACCTGGTAGATGGGGCGGTAGAATTTTGTATGATATATTGGATAAAATTGCGAGAGGTGATGGCGAGTTAAGTGATTTAGAGTATCTACAAGAGATAAGCTCAACCATGACAGCTACAAGCAAGTGCGAGATAGGAAAAACTGTTCCTGTTCCAATTTTGCAAATGATAGAGTATTTTGAAGATGACTTTTATAGCTTGATAAAAAATAGAGAAAAATCACCCTGGTATGATATGGACGATAGTAAATATATCACCAATGTTACATCGCCATGTTCGGACATGTGCCCAACACATATAGATATCCCCGCTTACATAGAGGGTGTTAGGGATTTAGATTTTTGTGCAACACTAACTACTACAAGAGAGCACATGCCATTAGCTCATACATGTGGAAGAGTCTGTCCTCACCCTTGTGAAGATGCATGTAGAAGAGCTAATCTTGATGAGCCTATCTCGATTATGGAGTTAAAAAGGTTGGGGTCTGATTATGAGAGCGACCATAAGCTACCGCGACTTCATCCAAAAGAGCCAAAGTCGCTAAGAGATGATGGCAAAAAGGTGGCTATCATTGGAGCAGGGCCAGCTGGATTGAGTGCGGCTTACTATTTGGGGTTAGAGGGTATTGCTGTTACGATTTTTGAAGAGCTTTCGGTGCTTGGAGGGGAGGTTACTGTTGGAGTTCCTGAGTATAGAATGCCTTTTGATAAGTATAATGAAGATATTAGTTTAGCAACAGACTTGGAGGCTGTAACGGTTGTAACCAATCATAGAGTAGATGCCGATAGGCTAAAAGAGATATGTGAAGAGTTTGATGCCACTTTGCTTGCATTTGGAGCTAGACTGTCAAAGCCAGTTAGATGTCAAAATGAAAATCCAGATTTTAAAGGCTATTGGGGAGCGATTTCACTGCTTGATAAGATAAATCTTTGGCATAAGTTTAAAATCGGCTCGCCTGCATCAAATGAGTTAAAAGATAAGATTGTAGTCTGTGTTGGTGGTGGTTTTACATCTATGGATGTTGTTAGGTGTGCTATAAGAGAGGGTGCAAAAAAGGTCATAATGCTCTATAGAAGAGATGAGAAAACCATCATAAGAAATACAACATTTGAGGAGTACACAGAAGCTGTAGAGGAGGGAGTTGAGTTTATCTTTCATAGTGCGATTGAGAGAATTATTGATGAAGATGGCACTATAAAAAAGCTTTTGGTAAATCGGTATGAGCTTATACCAGACCCTGATGGAGGTAGAGCAAAGTTAGTAAAAATTGAAGGGGCTGATTTTACTCTTGAGTGTGACTATCTAATTCCTGCTGTTTCGCAATCTTCTGATTTGCAACTTTTACCAAAAGAGTGGGAGCTAAAGATGACATCGTGGGGAACACTTCTTACAAATGGAAAGGACTATATGACAAATAAATCTGGTCTTTTTGCTGCTGGTGATTGTGAGTATGGTCCTATGACTATCGTTAATGCAGTTGGTCAAGCAAGAAGAGCAGCGTCAGTTATAGGTAGATATATCTATAGTGGTAAAATCTCTTTAAGTGATGAGGAGATTATGGAAGACCATATGAGTAAGCTAAAAGTCTACAATAAGAGTGAAAAGATTAGTGGTTGGATGCCAGGACTTCCGAGAGAGCATAGTGAAAAAGTAGCAACTAAAGAGAGAAGAGATAACAATATTGAGGTCAATTTTGGATTTACAGCCGAGCAAGCACAAGCAGAGGCTGAACGCTGTATGAGATGCTACTATCTAGGGATGGTAGCGGTATGAAAGTTGTGGAGCATAGGGGTAAGCCAATAGCAATCACTATTAATGAGAAAATATGTGTTGGCACTCAAGGGGAGACGGTTTTAGAGATAGCTAGAAGAGAGGATTTCTATATCCCCACCATGTGCTACTTGACAAAAGTCTCGCCAATAGCCTCTTGCAGATTGTGTGTTGTTAAGGTTAAAGATGTTGATGGGTTGATTTTATCATGTCAAGAAAAAGCGGTAGATGGAGCAGTTATAACTACGAGCAATGAAGAGATAGAGCGTCACAGAGTCAACATAATGAAACTCTACAATGTAAATCATCCACTAGAGTGTGGGGTTTGTGATAAGAGTGGCGAGTGTAGTTTGCAAGATAAAACGCTAGAGTTTGGAGTCTCATCTCAAGAATTTTCTGTAAAAGAGCAACCAAGAGAGCTAAAAAAATGGGGTATTTTAGGATATGACCCATATCTTTGTATCATGTGCGAAAAGTGTGTTCATACATGTAATGAAGTTATAGGTGCAACTGCACTATATATAAAAGCTGGTGGCTATAAGTCTACTATTGATATAAAATTTGATAGATGTGAGCAGTGTGGTGATTGTATCTCTGTGTGTCCTGTTGGTGCATTGATTTCCAATGAGTATAAGTATAGCTCAAATGCGTGGGAAGCAAATCAGATACCCGCTACATGTTCGCATTGTAGTGGTGGATGTGGGCTATATTATGATGTGAAGCATGGGACAGTCTCTAATCCAAATGAGTCGAAAATCACAAGAGTAAAGAATGATTTTGAGTTTTCAACACTTTGTGGTGCTGGAAGATTTGCTTTTAGTTTTGAAAATAGGGGTGTTGCTAACTCAAGAAAAGAGTTTGAAGATGCCCTCCAAAAACTAAAAAATGCAAACTCTATCAGATTTAACTCATACATCACAAATGAAGAGGCATTGATTTTACAAAAATTAAAGCAGAAGTTAGGCTTAAAGCTAGTTAATAGTAGTGCTAAAGCTTATCAAACTTTCTTAAGAGTATATTCAAGTGTTACAAAAAAGAGTCTGTATAGTGCTACTAGCAATACTGTTAGTAGTAGCGATATCATAATTATGGTTGGAGTTAGAGTCGTTAATGACCACCCTGGCATAAAATACCATGTAAATATGGCACTAAAAAAGAGAAAATCAGAATTTATATACATGCATCCAATTGACGACATAGCACTGCACGATAAATATACACAGTTTATAGAGTATGAAGTTGGTAGTGAAGAGATTATATTGGCTATGCTAGCCTACTACTTGATGGATAGTATTCCTGATGAGCATAGGGAGTATTTTAATAGACTTAATATTGAGCACTTATGCGCCAAGTCGAGTACATATAGAGATGATTTTGGACTAATAAGCTCAAAGCTAGCTAGGCGAAAAAATAGAACACTAATCATAGGAAGCGATATGTATAGCCACAAAAATGCTACCAATATAGCAAAACTTATAGGACTTATAGAGAGATACTCAGATTTTACTGTTATGCTAGCTCCTCCACAAACAAATAGCCTAGGCGTTAGTCTGTTGTGTGATTTAGATGATGAGTGTGTTGGTAGTGTTGTGGGCTACAATGAGTATGGTGATTTTAAAATCTCAAGTGATGGTAGGGGCGATTTTAATACCCCAAGTCTAAATCAACAAGAGGGGACATTTACTTCGTTGGATTTAAGGGTCGTAAATACAAATACCGCACTAAGCTTTAATGGCTACTGTTTAAATGATTTAGCAAATGAGATTTTAGACAAAAAGCAACAACACACAATCAACTATACACCGCTACTTGCAGATAATAATGAGTTTAAGCAGATAGAGTTTGACGATTTAAAAAATGGATACGATAGGCATGGTAATGACCTAAGAGGGTATAAGCTAGCTCCAAAAGAGATAAAAATTCAAAAAATAACCTTAGATGAGATTTCAGAACCCTGCTTTTATGATGACTCTGTTGTTTACAGGTGTGAGCCACTAAATCAATTCAATAAATCTACAGCAAAATCTCTACTACTACAAAGTGATTCTCACTTAAGAGGAAGTAGTCTGTTTGCGACTACTGCAAATATAGAAGATGGGGATATGGTAAACATTGAGTATAGCAATCAAATTACCACTAAGCAGTTTATTGTAGATAGAGCTATAAAAGGCACAATCGCACTATACCCAACATTTGATACTGAGCTAAACAGGGATCTAATATCTGTTGGCTATAGATATAAACAAGTAAAAATCAAGAGAGTTAATCAGAGGATTCAATTGAACTCTCTTGATTAACTATCAAGTTAAACACACTAAATCTCACAGTAGCCAATGTCAAGTTCTTTCATTATGTTTTCAAAAAATACTCCAGCCTCTCGTCTAGCACCACTTACATCAAACTCAATTGAAAAATTCCCTGCACAGCTATTAATTTCTCTGCTTATTACACTTGGATGAATGTCCATCTGTCTCTCAATTTTATCTATCGCTTTGTGGATTTTTTCTTTGCTTTGAGTGCTATTAAACTCTACCACCATCCTTAAAGACTTCTCTTCCATTCTTACTGTTGCACACATATCTCTTAGCATGTTTTATCCTTTTAGATTACCAAACTAGCTCCGCTGAACTCTTTTACCTTTGCAATAACCTCACTATACTCATACCCATTATCTTTTAGTTTTTTCAATAGTTTGGGAGCATCTTTTTGACTAACTGCTATCAAAAGTCCACCTGAAGTCTGTGCATCATAGAAGAGTATCTCATTTTTATGCTCTTTTTTTACCTCTACATGTAGAGAGATATAGGCTCTATTGTTGTATGTTCCTGCTGGGATAATTCCCATGTTTGCTAACTCTATCGCTTCAGCAACTATGGGAATAGAGTCAAAGTCAAAGTCAAGAGTAAAGTTTTTTGCACTCATCTCAAAAGCATGACCCCCAAGACCAAAGCCAGTCACATCAGTACAAGCACTCACATCAAACTCACGCATTAAAATAGAGGCTTTATGGTTAAGTTGAGCTAGTATATCCGCTACTTTTTCAACTACTTTTTCTTCAAGCAAATCCGCTTTTATGGCAGTTGTTAAAATCCCCATGCCAATTGGTTTTGTTAAGATTAGAACATCACCAACTCTAGGAGTATTGTTTCTATATATCTTTTGAGGATGAATAAAGCCACAAGCACTAAGCCCATAAGTCATCTCAGGAGCTTCGATAGTATGACCTCCAACAAGAAGTCCACCACACTCTTTTATCTTGCTAAGTCCACCTTGAAGTATCTCACTTAAGACCTCTCTTGGGTGATTGCAGCCATCAAATCCAACCAAATTAAGAGCAGTTATCACATCAGCTCCCATGGCAAATATATCACTAAGAGAGTTCGCAGCTGCGATTTGCCCATACACATAGGGGTCATCAACAACAGGGGTTATGTAGTCAACAGTTTGAACTAATGCTTTTGTTTCATCTATCTTGTAAACACTCGCATCGTCGCTTGACTCAATCCCTACAAGGAGATTTTCATCTGTACATCTAAGCTTGCTAATCAGATTTGTCAGCTCACCCGGAGCTAGTTTAGCGGCTCAGCCTGCGGCTTTTACATGCTTGGTTAGTTTGTGCTTATTGTTCATTATAGAGTTATAGTTCCTTGTGAATTTAGTAGAGCCTCAACAGTTGCATAGGCATTTCCTACTTGACCTACTTTCAACTTTTTACTCACTTTATAGAAATCTAAACATATCCCACAAGAGAATATCTCAACACCTTTAGACTCAAGTGTCTCTAAAACTTCAACTATATCCGAACTATCATCAGCAGTTGTTAGAAGCACGGCTCGATTTACACATAGTATGGTTTTTGGTAGTTTTGGAAGCTCTAGTATAGTCTTTAAAAATCCAACCATAAGCATATTTCCTAGCTCATTATCTCCAACTCTATCATCTTTTAGAAACAGAACTCTATCTAAAAATTCTTCATTAGATTTTGTTGATCCACAGGCAAAACCTTTTACTATGATGATACTCACTGAGCCATCTTTGGCGATTTTATCACTAACAACATAACCCTCATTTTGTGCAAATCTTATTACATTCTCTTTAGAGGCATTTGTATTTACTAAAACCTCAAGCATAGAGTCATCACTCAAGAGATCAAGTGATTTTTTTGTATTTAAAACTGGCTCTGGACAAGACAAATTCCGACAATCTATTTTCATGTTTTTTCCTTATTGTAAGAAGCTTATTATACTATCATTTAGACTAGGATGCCCCTACTTCATGTTATCATTAATCCACTTTGTAGCCTCTTCTATCGTTGAGAATTTTTGAGACTTTGCAACTTGAGATGAGCCCTCATAAAAGCGGATTCTTATTCCGTCTTGAACTTCATCAACCTTTAAACGCGTAATTTTATTAGCATTCAAATATACCCTGTCATTTAATTTAAAAAACATTTTAACTCCTTTTCTCATATTGTAACATTTTTAGCCTATTGTTTACAATTGAACCAATTACCCTAATAATTCCATAACACTCTCCACACCCCCAAATTCATAAAATCTCATCTT
>CAZXOZ010000013.1:0-23717 GCA_964642805.1 uncultured Sulfurospirillum sp.
TATCATGTTTGACTACTGGAACTGTTGAGTTTTCACTTATGTACTTTATAAGTCCAGCTCCTCCTCTAGGAATCACAAGGTCGATATATCTATCCATCTTTATGAGCCTTGCAACTCCTTCTCTAGTCTCATCTGGAATGAGAGAGATGATATCTTTTGGCAGCTTGTTGTCTATGAGAACTTGCTGGAGAATTTTGGCTATGATACTATTTGAGTAGTGAGCCTCTTTTCCTCCTTTTAACACACATGTATTGCCACTTTTAAAGCACAGTGCTGCTGTATCGCTTGTAACATTTGGACGACTCTCGTAGATGATAGCTATAACACCGATAGGCACGGATACTTTTTCTATGCGAAGCCCACTTGGAACGACCCAGCCATCAAGTATGCGACCAACTGGCTCTTTAAGAGAGGCTATCTCGTCAATAGCTTTTGCCATAGCCTCTACTCCTGCTTCATTCAAAAAAAGCCTCTCAAGAGGAGCATAGCTTAAGCCACTCTTTTTACCAGCCTCCATGTCTTTTTGATTCTCTCTTAAAATGTGAGAAGAGTTCTCTCTTAAAGCATTTGCCATGAGATGTAAAACTCTATCTTTTTCACTCGGATTAAGTGTTGATATGACATGTGTAGATTTTTTAACACTTTTCAAAAATGAGTCCATTTTCAACCCTTGCTTATAATATATAGAACCCTTTGATTAACTATCAAAGGGTTTTATAAGCTAATTTTACTATTTTTAGCTATAATATTTCATTAAATGATATGAGGAATACAATATGCAACAGATATATGATATGGTTATAATTGGTGGTGGTCCTGGTGGAATTGGAGCTGTTGTTGAAGCTAAAATGTCAGGACTAGAGAAAGTCTTAATGATCGAAAAGGGCGATAACCACTCTCAAACAATTAGAACATTCTATAAAGACAACAAGAGAGTTGATAGAGATTATAAGGGGCAGGTAGTAGAGTTGGCTGGACATGTTGATTTTAAAGATGGAACAAAAGAGAGTACCCTTAACTATTTTGACAAACTTTTAGACAGTGATGAGATAGATACTGCCTTTAACTCAGAAGTTGAGAAGATAAAAAAAGATGGAGATATATTTCAGATTATTACTACAACTGCTGGCTACATGTCAAAGAGTATCATCATAGCAATAGGAACTATGGGAAAGCCAAATAAGCCAGACTATAAGATACCGCTCTCAATTCGTCAAAGAGTAAACTTCAATCTTGACAAGTGCACAAGTGGAGAAAAACTTCTTATGGTTGGCGGAGGAAACTCTGCAGCTGAGTATGCTTTGCAGTTGTCAAAAACAAACACAGTTACACTAAACTACAGAAGAGATAAGTTTGGTAGGCTCAATGAGATAAATGAGAAAATGCTCTACGAGCATGATGGGCAGGAGTTGCTAAGGCTAAGAATGGGGGTTGATATAGTTTCCCTTGATAATGAAAACGGCTTGGTAAAAGTAAACTTTAGTGATGGGTATTATACTGTGTATGATAGAGTTATCTATGCGATAGGAGGAACAACTCCTGTTGATTTTTTGAAACTTTGTGGTATAACTTTTGATGAAAACAATAAACCAGAGTTTGATGAAAATTATGAATCAAAGACAAAAGGACTCTACTTAGCAGGAGATATAGCAGTTAAGAGTGGAGGCTCAATCGTTATAGCACTCAATCATGCTCATACAATAGTTTCACACATCTTAAGCCAGAAGTAGATAGATGCAAGGGAGTGCTTTTTCTGTCTTTTTAAATGTAGTTCTTGGGGTACTGCTTGTTGGGGGAGTAGTTTTTGTCTACTTTTTTGGAAATTTTGGTGGCATAGGTGTAAAAGAGTTAAATAGTGAATATCTGTTAAAAAAAGAGTTGAGCTTTTCAGATTTGCCTATTGAGCAACAGCATAAATACATTGATATAAGTAGGTTTAAATCCCAATCTAAAACTATGGGATTAGATAAGGTTGTCTATGATAAAAAGAATCCTTTTGTAGCAGATGCAGAGGGTTTTAGAGATGTTATTGCATCTTTGCATGATAAAATTATTTTTCTTGAAAAAGAGAATATATCTCTTTTAGCCAATAAAGATGAGCTACTAAAGATTGTTTCGGATGATAAACATAGGGATACTACAGAGCAAAAAGAGCTACTTTTAACTAATTTGGAGAAGATAAATGAGGCAGAAAAACAGCACTATAAAAATATAAGCGAATTGACTAAAAAGATAAATGATTTACAAAGAGAGAATATAGAGCTTTCTGTGCAGATAAATCAAAAAGATGAGAGCTTAAAAGATGCTTCAATCAAGTTAAAAAAAGAGACTAAAGCACAAGGAAATCTTTTAATCAAGAGAGAGAAAGAGCTTGAAAAAATCTATGAGACCAAATTGTTATCGGTTGAAAATAGAAGTAGCTCAAAAGAGAAACAGATAGAAGATTTAAAAGACATGCTCAAATCAGAGCAAGCTACAAGACTACTTAAAGTTGAGAAAAAAGATCAACAAATAGTTCAACTAAAGAACAAAATCAATGAAATGTTGTTAGATAAAAATAGCATATTGACTAAAAACTCTCAAGCAGTTATGAGCCTAGAAAGAGAGCATAGTAAAAAACTTCAAGAGATCAATGATATGGTAAAAAGTGGAAGCAATGAAAAAGAGATAATTAAAAAAGAGTATCAAAAACTACTAAAAAGAGTTGAGCAAAAACATAGTGAGCAGCTAGAGTCTCGAGTAAGTAATCTTCAAAAACTAGAGCAAGAGTTAGTAAAAGAGAGGCAAAATAGTAAACTTTTAGACAGTAAGATTCAGAGCATTGCTCAGAAAAATAGAGCAGAGGTGGATAGTCTAGCAAAAAAGATAGATAGTTTAAATACCGAGATAACTACACTAAAAAGTAGTGAAAAAAAAGTAAAATCAGAACTAAAGAGAGATGGGCTTGAGATTACTCTTGCTAGAGAGAAGATTTTACAATTAAAAGAGAAGATAGCCTCATTAGAGAGCCACAGTAAAGCTATAAACGATGAGGTCGATAAACAAGTGAAGATTAATGAAAAGAAGCATAATGAAAACTATAAAATACTCAATAAAAGAGTTGCACTTCTTGAACTAGAGATAGATTCTAAAGAGGATTTAAACAAAGAAGAACTCCTTGCTATAAATATACAAAAAACTAAAATAGCTGATAGATTAGATAGTGTGATTGATGAGAACATGGCAAATAAGAAAACGATACAGACACTAAAGGACGATATACATAAAATTAAAAAAAAGAGAGACAGGACTCAACTAGATGAGTATGAAAAATTTATTGCTGTTAAAAAATCTTTTGATAAATTAAAGTTAAATATGGATTCAGATAAGAAAAAAGATGAGAGTACAATCAAAAACTTAAGAGCTAAAATTGCCTCTCAAGATATTGAGTTTAAGCAGATGAAAAAAAGTAGTAAAAAGCTTGGAGACTATATAAGAGAGATAACATACCTAAAAAAGATAATAAGAGAGTTAGAGAGCACAAAAAAGTTGGTCAAAGCAGGAGATAAACTACAACTACTTGACAAGGTAGAGTGCGAGGACATGGTTAGTGGGAATTTCAAAATAAGCCCTACATGTAAAGCTAAAGTTGATGAATTTTTAACTCAATTTGATGAAGCTCACTATTTTGAAGTTATTCCTATTATGGGAGCTGGTGGTTTTGCCTCTTTAAACAAGGTTCAAAGAGATGGAAGACTCGGAATTCCTGATAGCGAGATAAAAAGACTTACTAGGCTTGCAAACATTGGACTAGCAAGAGATAGAGCAAAGGAGGGTGGTTGGTTGATTCGTGATAAGTTTGGTGATGATGTTAAGATAAGCTATACTGTTTATAGTATAGAGTCAAAAGATAAGAGAGGTTTTGTTATTCGTGCTTACAGATAATACTCTATACCTTTTTCAGAATATTGATGGCTATAGATACAGCAGCGATTCTTTGATTTTGTGTGACTTTATCTCTAAGTTAAATCCTAGGGAGATGGTTTTAGACATTGGGAGTGGGAGTGGTATATTGGGACTTCTTTTAAAGCGAGATTTTCCCTCAATCTCGTTGACTCAAATTGATATAGAGCCCTTACATGTAGAGCTTACTCGCAAAAGTGCAGAGTACAATGGTCTTGATTCTGAGATTTTATTTGGAGACATAAGAGAGTATAAGTTTGAGAGTAGATTTGATTTTATAGTTGCAAACCCACCTTATTATAATGCAGGTAGCCAAAAAAGTAAAAATGAGATTTTAAGAGTTAGTAGGTATGCAGATGCTCTTCCTTTTGATGAGCTTTGTAGAGCAGTCTCTTCTATTATGAACCCAAAAGGAGAGTTTGCTTTTTGTTATGATGCAAAGCAGGTTGATAGTGTATTGAGTGTTTTATTGAAAAACAGATTTAAAGCCAATTTAATGAGATTTGTCCATCCAAAAAAGGATAAAGAGGCTTCACTTGTCCTTATTTGTGCTAAAAAAAGCTCTAAATCACTGTGTAAAATTTTACCTACTCTTTACATGGATAGTGAAGAAACGGGGCAGATATATAGAAAATTAAATACAAAAGAGGTGAAAAAACAGTGTTAAGATGTATGCAAATTTTAGTTTTAGTTCTTTTTTTAGCAGGATGCTCTGCAAAACAGCCCACTGCTTATCAAGTTGGTGAAAAATCATTTGAAAATGAGGATTTTTTGATATTATCAGCTTTTGAGATGCAAAATATCGGTAATTACAAGGGTGCAATTGAGATTTATAGAGAGCTGTTTAGAAGGAGTGCAAAGATTAACTATCTTGTTGAGGCACTAAAAGCCTCTTTTTCTTATAAAGATGTAGAGATTACTGGACAGCTTTTAGAGGAGGCTCTGCTAAAGGCTCCAAGCAACAGCGAAATAAGAAGACTAGAGATAGGTTTTTTGCTAAAACAGGAGCGATACAGTGAGGCAAAAAAGAGAGCTTTGGAGCTTTTAACAAAAGATAAAAGTACAATAAACTTAAAGATAGTTGGAAGTATCTATCTAATAGAAAAGTCTTATGAGCTGGCATTAAAGTATTTTGAGAGTGCCTATATAATGGATAGTGATGAGAGCTCTTTGCTACACATAGTTGATATCCTATATAACTATCTAGGCAAAAAAAATGATGCTATCGCTCTTTTAGAGACCCACATAAGAGTACAAGGTTGTGAAGTTGACAGTTGCTTTAAGCTTATAGAGATTTATGGGAAACAAAGAAATATTGACGGAGTTATTTCAACCTATAAAAAGCTCTATTTTAGGTTTAAGGATGAGAGGTATGCAAAGAAGGTTGTAGAGCTACTTATGTACAAAAAGGACAAAAGATCTGCTTTAAAGTTTTTAGAAAAGAGTGGCTACAACCAGGAGATGTTGCTAGACTTGTATGCATCATTGAGGGACTATAAAAATGCATATATTGTTGCTAGGAGACTTTTTGAAAAGAGTGGGGATGTCAACTATCTAGGAAAAATGACAATATATAAGTATGAGTTAAATGAAGATAATCTCAACGACGATATTTTAA
Source organism: uncultured Sulfurospirillum sp. (assembly GCA_964642805.1). Classification (GTDB taxonomy): domain Bacteria; phylum Campylobacterota; class Campylobacteria; order Campylobacterales; family Sulfurospirillaceae; genus Sulfurospirillum_A. The sequence continues at coordinate 5,561 of CAZXOZ010000013.1, forward strand.
AATCAATAATGGGTAAGTTTGAAAGAGTTGTTGCAAAATTGCATGACCCGCTTTACTTAAACTATTATGGTTATCTTTTGATTGACCATAACATAGATATAGAGAAAGGTATAGGGCTTATTCAAGAAGCACTTTTGAAAGAGCCAAACTCTCCATACTACTTAGACTCTTTAGCATGGGGGCTCTATAAGCTAGGAAAGTGTAAAGAGGCAAAAGAGGTGATGGATAGGATTGGTAAAAATATTACCGAAAAAGAGATACTTGAACACATAAGAAAAATAGAGGAGTGTATAGCCGAAGATGATATTAGATGAGATAATTTTAAAAACCAAATATGATTTAGAGCGAAGAAAAAAGGAGTTTACTTTGGACTGGCTTGGCAGGAGCTTAGCTTTTAATCCATTTGCTCCAAGAGATATAAAGCCATATATAACAGCGACCAAAGAGAACCCTTATAGAATCATAGCGGAGGTTAAAAAAGCGAGTCCTAGTAAAGGGGTTATAAGAGAGGATTTTGATCCACTATTAATCGCACAAGAGTATGAAAAAGGGGGTGCAAGTGCTATCTCTGTGCTGACTGAACCTCACTATTTTCAAGGTGATTTAGAGTATCTAACAGGCATAAGAAGATATGTGCCAACTCCTCTTTTAAGAAAAGATTTCATAGTTGATGAGTATCAAATCCTTGAGGCCTTAGTTTATGGAGCCGATTTTATCTTGCTTATCGCAAAAGCACTTGGTAAAAAAGAGTTAAAGTCTTTGTTGGAGTATACTTTAAGACTTGGTATGGAGGCTTTAGTTGAAGTTCATGATAAGGAGGATTTGACAAAAGCGGTTTTTGCTGGAGCAAATATAATAGGGATAAATCATAGAAACTTAGATACATTTGAGATGGATATGAAGTTAAGTGAAAAGCTTATGCCTCTAATCCCAAATGGGAAAATCATAGTCGCTGAGAGCGGATTGCAAGATAAAGAGACCATAGTGCATCTAAGCAGTATTGGGGTTGATGCCTTTTTAATTGGCGAGCACTTTATGAGAAAAGAGAGTATAAGCGAATCTTTAAGAGAGTTTGTAAAGGTTTAAAATGAACTACATATATGCTCCATGGAGAGATGAGTATGTTAAAAATAGAGTTTTAGGTTGCCCTTTTTGCTATGCTGTGAAAAATGTAGATAAAGATGAGGAGTTGCATATCTTATATCGCTCTAAAAATTGCTTTTTGGTTATGAACAAGTATCCATACACACCTGGGCATTTTATGGTTATACCCAATCTACATGTAGATGCTATTGAGGAGCTTGATGATGATGTTTGGCTTGAAATGAGCAAGCTTGTACAAAAATCTGTCAAGCTAATAAAAGAGGATTTTGGAGCTGCTGGAGTCAATATAGGTATGAATTTAGGAGATTGTGGAGGAGCTGGAATAGCAGAACATGTGCACTATCACATAGTGCCTCGTTGGCAAAAAGATACAAACTTTATTACTACTATTGGCGAGAGCAGGGTGTACAGCGTTGATTTTGAAAAAGTGTATAAAAGGCTTCGTAAGCTAATAGAGGATAGATTTTGCTAGATGAGATAAGCATCGAGAGTTTTTATCAAGATTTCAATAATTTTGACTTGATTATTGATTCTAGAAGCCCTAGGGAGTTTAAAAGCTCACACCTGTCAACCGCTGTAAATCTATATGCTTTAAACGATTTTGAGTATCAAGAGATAGGTGAGATGTATGTCAAAAAATCAAAACAAGATGCGAGAGTATTAGGTGCTAGCTATATCTGCTTAAATAGTGCAAATCATCTTAAGTTCATAAATAAAAAACACTCTCTTGGAAGTAAGATAGCTATATATTGCGCAAGAGGAGGTCTTCGCTCAACCTCACTCGCAACTATTCTATCTACGACAGGATATAGAGTCTATAAGATAAGTAGAGGGTATAAAGAGTATAGGCAGTATGTTTTAAAATATCTTACAAATTTTAAGCACCAAAACTTCATAGCTCTTGGGGGCAATACGGGATGCGGCAAGAGTGAGCTTATACAAAAGCTTACCCCATCACTTGATTTAGAGTCTTTAGCAGGTCATTTTGGCTCAACTTTTGGAGCCATAAAAGGCTCTCAGCCAACCCAAAAAGCTTTTGAAAACTCTCTTGCATGTAAGCTACAAAATATAGACAATAAGAGTTGGGTATTTATTGAAGCAGAAAGTAAAAGGATTGGCTCAATCACTCAGCCATGCTTGCTATACAGTAGACTACAAAAAAGTTTAAGAGTGGAGATAACAGCACCACTAGAGCAGAGAATTGAGCGAATTTTGAAAGATTATAGAGAGATAGATGATGACTATTTTTTTAGCTCAATGAAGACAATATCTCCATATATAAAAAAAAGCTCAAGACTAGAAGTGATAAACTGCTTTAAAAACAGAGAGTTATCAAAGGTTGCTGAGATACTTTTACTAGACTACTACGACAAAGTATACAAAAAACCTAAAAAAATAGATTTTACGATTAGCAACACTTGCGAGAGTGAGACTCTGTCTAAGTTGTGTGATTTGCAATCAACTTTAATCCATCAGGCTTAATTTCATAGATTTTATCTACAATTGAGCTAATAAACTCTTTATGGTGAGAGACTATGATAATGCTTTTGTCTATATTTTTTAGTATCTCTACGAGTCTTAATTGCATATCATAATCAAGTCCATTTGTGGGCTCATCTAATAGCATTAGCTTTGGCTCACATACTAACACTCCTGCAAGTGCAACAAGTTTTTTCTCTCCACCTGAGAGGCTGTAGACTATCTTCTGCTTTAAGTGTTCTATGCCTAAATCACTTAACATGTTAGTCGCTTTTAAAAGAGCTTCTTCTTGGTTTAATCCGCCACTAAAAAGTGAAAATGTAACATCATCTAAAACCGTAGGAGCTAAAAATTGATTATCAGAATTTTGGAAAAGATAACCAATTGAGCCTCTTATGGGCTTAAAATCCTCTAGTGTTTCAATGGTGTTGTGAAAAAGCTCTAGTGAACCACTTCTCTTTTGCTTCAGTCCAGCTATGATATCTAGTAGTGTAGTTTTCCCACATCCGTTGGGACCAATAATCGCAATCTTCTCTTTATGCGTTATGTTTAAATCTATATTTTGACAGAGCGTATGACCTCCATTATCAAAAGAAAGCTTTTTTAGCACTACTGAACAGCTCATAGTTTTATCTCCCCTATATGCATAGATAGTGCAACAATTACAGTTGCAAATATCACAAAATCTATCTCTGTAGTTTTTTCAGATTTACTTTGATAGATTTTACCTTTAAAACCTCTTAGTATCATTGCAAATTGTAGTTTTTGAGCTCTATCAAAGCATTTGACTATAAGCATACCAACTACATTTGCATAGATTTTGTAGCTAAATATATTAGTTTTAACCTTGAAGTTTCTAACTTTCATCGCTTTTTTTGTTGTAGTAAACTCCTTTTTTATGATAACAATAAATTTTGCAACAAAAAAGAAGAGGCTTGTAAGTTTATCAGGTACCCTCAAAGTTTTCATACCAGCCGCAATATCAAAAAATGTTTTATCATCAAATATAAGCAATACAAAAAATAAAAGTGCATTTGAGCGAAGGAAAAGTAGAAGTGCTAGCTCATAATCTGCACTTATAATAACACTAATACTAACCATAACTATAAAGATATTTAGAAGCAAAAGTTTTTTAAACACCTCTTTTAAACTATCTCTTTTTAGAGCCATCAAAAGAAAAGAGGGTAAAAACATACTTATATAGATAGTGTTGAAAAATGACAACCCAAAACTATATACAAGAGTTGAAACAAGTGCAAAAGAGGTCGAAATCATCTCTTATAGACTCGCAATAAAAAAAAGAAAAGAGCTATGAGCACAAGTGCTAAAAAAATCTTCCGTATAGATATATGCTTATTTTGTGCAACTAGCCTACCTTCGCTATTGTATGAAATTCTATTTTTATGCCCCATAGAAGCCACTACCTCTATATCAATACTCTTAGCACTCAACAAGAACTCTATTGTACCGCTTTCATCTGTTTTTCCACTTTCAATAAGCTTTCCATTTTGATATATTCTAACCTCGCAATCCTTACATGTAGAGCTTTTTGTAAAGTAACTTTTTACATGTAGTCTCTCCCCATCGTCATTTGCCAATATATGAAGCTTGTGAGCAAGCATTGAGGAGCAAATCATCAGCACTAAGATAACTACTCTCATCTAGCTCTTCTTAGGACTTGAGGATAGACCTTTACTAAAAAACTAAGTGCAAACATGGTGATTAAACCCTCTATAAACATGACTGGAATATTGGCAATAAATATAACTCTTGAAGCGATTAAAAAGGACTCTCCATTGAGTGCGAGTGTAGTAGATAAAAGCAGAGCTGAAACAAAAATCGACACAAATCCAACTAGAAAATACTTCACCTTAACAAGTAGTCTACTCTTTACATGCGGAGCTAAAATATACCATCCAAGAAGTGCAGGAAGTGCTAGATTTAGGGTATTAATGCCAAGTGTACTTATGCCACCATAGCCAAAAAGCAATCCTTGAAGCAGAAGTGCTATAAGTATGGCTATAAATGCCCTAACTCCCAAAATCGCCCCTATGATACCGTTTAGAACAAGGTGTATTGAGGCTGGACCCACAGGAATATGTATAAAAGATGCCAAAAAAAATAGGGCACTAAAGACTGCTACTATCGGAATCTCTTCATTTTTAAGTCTTTTAAGAGCATAAGAGACTATGATGATAGTAATAGCTGCTCCACCTATAAGAATCTCTGGTCGAAGAACTCCTTCACTTATATGCAAACTTAGTGAGCCTTTATCCATATGAGTGCACCTAGCTCTACGGGATACTCTCTTCCTTTACGCTCTATTTTTACATCATCATCCATAAGGGCTGCAAATCCCCACCACCCCTTAAAAGGCATCGCATAGTGAAAAACACCATTTTTGTCTGCTTTGATGACTTGGGTTATATGGTTATTGGTTGGAGCTATAATCCCTTTATCGTTATAAAATTCAACTTCAATTTCAGCATAAGCAACTGGCTGACCCCTATATAGAACAGATCCACTAAAAATATTGCCACTATATAGGCCGTAAGGGCGAGCAAGAGGAACAATCTCTGCCTTTAATCCTATTTTACTATCCCAACCCTCACCAGCATTGTGTGCATCAACAATAGTTTTTGTAAGATGTCTTATAAACTTACCCTCGCTTGGCTCAAAGTATGGTACTGGATCAACAAAAAAGATATAATTACCTATATTTTTAAACTTATAATCATAACTCCATGCTTGAAAACCATCTTTTTTTACACCTATTAAGCCGTCTGTTAAATCAACTTTTTTGGCATCTAAAAAATAGCCAAAACTATTTGGTTTTTCCATCTGCATGTATTCCAACTCAAAAGGGTGCATAAAACTCAGCTCTATTTTTTGAGCTTTAGTTGATGTGACTACATCACTTTTAGGCTTTATTACTTGAAAGTGTGCATTTAGGACTGTGGTAATAAACAAAATGGAACTTAGTATTATTTTCATCAATTTTCCCCTACTTAGTAATACTCTTTATAGTTTTGTATTATTACAGTTTCTGACTTAAGAAGAGGTTAATCGCTTTTTTTATAGCGTTGATATAGCTACTAGTCGATGGATTTTTACTCTTGTAGGCTATATCAAATGCGGTTCCATGGTCAACTGAGGTTCTTATGATTTTTGCATTTAGAGTTACATTGATACTTTCGTCAAAATAGAGTGCCTTAAGTGGTGCAAGTCCTTGGTCATGGTACATGCAGATAAGATACTTAAATCTATCTCTACTATTTTTTGTAAATGCTGTATCAGGAACAAGAGGTCCTATAAAAATCTCTTTGCCTATTGTCTTGTTTGCTTTTTTTATCGCTTTTTTTATCTTTTTATCTTCGTTGCCAATGACTCCTTTATCGCCAGCATGTGGATTAAGTCCCAAAACCCCAATACGCTCTACATGTAGAGAGTCTAGTAGTTTTATAAAAAATCTTGTAAGCTTTTTTGTCTTAATATTTTTACTAACATCTTTTATGGGTATATGGTGAGTATATAGCACAATAAACAGCTCTTCACACCCTAACATCATGATAGTATCACCACCTAGCATATCTGTATGCCCTATAAAAGGAACTTTAGCCTTTTGCCATGATTCTTTATTGATTGGAAGCGTTACTACTGCTTTAACTTCCTTATTTTTTGCAAGCTCAATCGCAGTTAAAAAACTCTCATAAGATAGTCTTCCTGCCTTTTTGGTGCTTTTTCCTGCCTCTATCTCAAAAATATCTCCGCACTCTTTACATGTAAAATCATCAGGCACATCAAGATTGAGTAGAGTAGCACCCCAGTGTAACATGGTCTTGTTTATGCAGTAGATAGGCTCACAAATCTTTTTTATCTCTACATGTGAGCGAAGAGCTATCTCAAGCCCTATGCCGTTTATATCTCCTATACTAATTGCTAATTTCATCTATCATCTCTTCTACTGCTCTTTCAAAGCCTGTAAAGATACTTCTTGCGATGATGCTTTGACCGATATTTAGCTCGATTATCTCTGGTATTTGTGCTATGGTTTTTACATTTTGATAGTTTAATCCATGACCAGCTGCTACCTTTAAGCCTATCTTATTGGCTAGAGTTGCAGAGCTCTCCAACTGTTTTATCGCCCCTTGAAGCTTTACATGTAGAGTTGTTCGTGGTAGTTCTAACTCTTTTATGGAGTGGTTTGTGTTTTTAAGATTTGAGTTTAGCATTGCATATATATTGGCATATAAGCCAGTGTGAAGCTCTATCCACTGCACTTCAAGACTTTTTGCCATCTTGATTTGAAACATGTCGGGGTCTACAAAAACAGACAGCTCTATATCCGACTCTTTTAGTCTAGCACTTATCTCTTTAACAGCTTGAAAGTTTTTAATCAAATCAAGCCCGCCCTCAGTCGTAACCTCTTCCCTTTTTTCAGGAACAAGCGTGATACGGTGAGGACTCATCTCTATGACTGTATCGATTATCTTTGGCTCTATTGCACACTCTAGGTTAACTGGAATTTGAGAGTTCTCTATGATACGACGAGCATCTAAATCGTGGATATGACGCCTATCTTCTCTTAGATGGATGGTTATCTGGTCAGCTCCCGCTCTTTTAACTAGACTTACTGCATCAAGTGGGTCTGGGTCATTTATCTTTCTTGCTTCTCTTAGAACTGCGATATGGTCTATATTTACACCTAAAAGCATTAATTTATCCTTTTTTTAGCTTAGTTTACCTAAAATTAAATTAGGAGAAAATTATGAGTAAAATTGTTTTTTTAAATGGCGAGTATATGTTAGAAGCCGAAGCAAAAGTCTCTATATTTGATAGAGGGTATATGTTTGGTGATGGTATTTATGAGGTTGTGCCTGTTGTTAACTATGTAGTTTTAGATAGAGAGCCTTTTTTAGAGAGGATAGAGAGAAGTCTTTATGAGCTTGATTTAAAATGGCCTATGAGCAAAGATGAGTTTTTAGAGATGATTGATGAGCTAATCAAAAGAAACGATATAAAAGAGGGTGGAGTCTACATGCAGGTAACTCGCGGGGTTGCTCCTCGTGATTTTATCTATCCAGAAGATACGGCTACAACTTGCACAGCTTTTGCATTTAAAAAAGAGATTATCAATAATCCCCAAGCAGTTGCGGGGGTAAAAGTTGTAACAGTTGAAGATATAAGATGGAAGAGAAGAGATATAAAATCAATTGCACTTTTAGGGCAGTGCATGGCAAAACAAGAGGCTAGTAAAAGAGGAGCTTTTGAAGGCTGGATGGTTGAAGATGGATTTGTGACTGAGGGAACATGTTCGAATGCATATATAGTTAAAGATGGCACTATAATCACAAGACCTGTCTCAAATTCAATCCTCTCAGGAGTTAGAAGAAAACTTTTGATAGAGATTGCAAATAGGCACAACATAAAACTAAAAGAACGACTTTTTACTCCACAAGAGGCACTCTATGCTGATGAAGCATTTTTAACAAGTGCAACTACTTTTGTGCTACCAATAGTAGAGATTGATGGTAAAAAGATAGGCGATGGAAAACCTGGGGAGGTGTTTAAAAAGATGAGAAAGATGTATATAGAGTCTGCACTGAAAATCGCGGGTATTTCACTATAATTGGGCCTCCAAAACTCAAGGATTACTTTCAGCTTTTTTTATACTAGCAGCTGTTTGGGGAAGTTCATTTTTAGCTATTGAGATAGCCTTAAAAGAGTTATCCCCATTTTTGATTGCTTTTAGCAGAATATGTTTAGCTGCTCTTTTTTTACTTGCATTTGTACTTTATAAAAACTACTCGTTTCCAAAAGATAAAACATCATGGTATATTCTTATTATAGCAGGGCTATTAAACAACGCTGTTCCGTTTTTTCTTATAGGCTGGGGGCAACAATATATCAGCGGTTCAACTGCGGCTATTATGCTCTCTTGTGGACCTTTTATAGCTCTTATATTGTCTCACTATACAACACATGACGAGAAGTTTTCTTTATTTAAGTTGTTAAGCGTTTTGCTTGGCTTTTTAGGGGTTTTTGTGCTCTTGGGAGGAGATGTCTTAAATCAAAGAGTTGATGCTATATATGGACAACTAGCTGTCTTGCTAGCAACTGCTGGATATGTAGGCTCTGGGCTTCTTATACGAAAGCTAAAGCATATAAATGTGGTGGTTTGTTCAACCTCGATGCTCTTAACTACAACAGTTGTAATGTTACCACTTGTCTCGTTTGGAGAGATTATAAGTGTTGATTTTTTGGGAGTTTCTGTACTTAGCCTTTTATATCTTGCTATATTTCCTACGGCATTCGCATCTCTTGTGAGAGTGGAGCTTGTCCAAAGAGCTGGAGTTCAGTTTATGTCACAAGTTGCATATCTTATACCGATATTTGCTATATTTTGGGCTTGGGTATTTTTATCTGAACTACCAAGTATCAATGCTTGGCTAGCTCTTTTTTTAATACTTTTAGGCTTAGGCGTGAGAAGGTTAGAGAAGCAAAAAAAAAATAAAAAAAACTTCAAAGCCAAAATCTAATATTATTCAGCTATAATAGAAAACTTTTTTCAAAAAAAACAAAAAGTATCATGAAGGAGCGTTAGCGTAGCTTTATGGACTTGTTCATAAAGCGTTATTAAGGTAAAAAGGAGAAGTCATGGAATTAAGCGGTTCCCAAATGGTTGTTGAAGCATTAGCAAAGGAGAGTGTCAGCGTAGTCTTTGGCTATCCTGGTGGTGCGATTATGAATGTTTATGATGAGATATACAAACAGAATTATTTTGAACACATATTAACAAGACACGAACAAGCTGCTGTACATGCAGCAGATGGATATGCAAGAAGCAGTGGTAAGGTTGGTGTCGCTTTTGTAACAAGTGGTCCTGGGTTTACAAATGCAGTTACAGGACTTGCTACAGCTTACATGGACTCAGTTCCCATGGTTGTCATAAGTGGTCAAGTACCGATAAGCATGATAGGAACTGATGCATTTCAGGAGATTGATGCTGTTGGAATCTCAAGACCATGTGTTAAGCATAACTATCTTGTAAAAGATGTAAAAGATCTGCCTCGCATACTTAAAGAGGCATTTTTTATAGCAAGAAGTGGTCGTCCTGGTCCTGTGCATGTGGATATTCCTAAAGATGTTACTGCCCATATGGGAGAGTTTAACTACCCAAAAACTATCACAATGAAAACATACAAGCCAACATATAAAGGCAATGTACGCCAAATTAAAAAGGCAGTTGAAGCGATAGCGAATGCGAAAAGACCAGTACTTTATGTCGGTGGTGGTGCTATTAGCTCGAATGCTAGTAGGGCTGTGAGAGAGTTTGCTAAGATAGCAGGAATTCCTACGGTTGAGACTTTGATGGCAAGAGGAGCTATGGGCGATGATAATCCACTTCTTTTAGGTATGTTAGGTATGCATGGTTGTTATAGTGCAAACATGGCGATGAGTGAAGCGGATTTGATGATAGCTTTTGGTCCTAGATTTGATGATAGGGTTACGGGCAAGCTTAGCGAATTTGCAAAGCATGCAAAGATTATACATGTAGATATTGATCCAAGTAGCATAGGCAAGATTGTTGATGTAGATTTTCCTATAGTTGGAGACCTAAAAAATGTTGTTGAGGGCATGATACCTTTAGCAAAAGAGAGGATAGATAAAGCAAAATATAAGAGCTGGAGAGACCTGTTAAATAGATATAATGAGATACATCCTCTAGGATATGAAGATTCAGACGAGGTATTAAAGCCCCAGTGGGTTATTGAGAGGGTTGGAGATATACTTGATGGCGATGCATTTATATCAACTGATGTTGGACAGCACCAGATGTGGGCAGCACAGTTTTATCCATTTAGTTTTCCAAGGCAGTTTATAACGAGTGGTGGTTTGGGAACTATGGGATTTGGATTTCCTGCAGCGATTGGTGTTAAAAGAGCATTTCCAGATAAGGTCTCTATCAATTTTACAGGCGATGGCTCTATCTTGATGAATGTTCAAGAGCTTATGACGGCAGTTGAGATGGATATACCCGTGATTAACATAATTTTGAATAATCAATTTTTAGGTATGGTTCGTCAGTGGCAGACATTTTTCTATGAGAAGAGATACTCTTCAACTGATATACAAACTCAACCAGATTTTGTAAAATTAGCAGAGAGTTTTGGTGGGGTTGGCTATAAGGTTGAGACAAAAGATGAGTTTGACAGAGCCTTGAAAGATGCGATTGACAGTAAAAAAGTGGCCTTTATAGATGTTAAAGTTGATAGATTAGAGAATGTTCTACCTATGGTTCCATCTGGCGGTACACTATATAACATGATGTTAGAGTACAAGGAGTAAGTTGTGGAAAATGTAAGAAGAGTACTTTCGGTTATAGTTATAAATGAAGAGGCTGTATTGTCAAGAATTTCTGGGCTTTTTGCTGGTCGTGGGTACAATATAGATAGCTTGACAGTTGCACCAGTTCCAAATACAGAGCTTTCAAGGCTTACAATAGTCACAAATGGAAATAAAAAAGTTATAGAGCAGATTGTAAAGCAACTTCATAAGCTCATACCAACTTATAAAGTTATAGAATCAAAAGAGTTTGTAGAAAAAGAGATGGCACTAGTGAAAATACCTTTAAATGAAGACTTTAATGGATTAGATGCGATGTTAAAAGCCTATAATGGAACAATAGCCAACAGCGGAGAGGATTTTATAGTTGTCATGGTTGCAGATGATGCGAAAAGAGTTGGCAATTTTCTAAAAGCTATCAAGAAGTATAATCCAATCGAGATGGTTCGTGGTGGCTCAGTGGCACTGGATGTTTGATGAGCTTAGTCCAGATACTAAAAGAGTTAGGTATCGCATATGGCGGTAGAGATTTTGTAGTTACATCGTTTGAGACCCTAAAAGATGCAGATGAGTTTCAGATAGCTTTTTTAAGTGATGCCAAACTTATAGATGAGCTTAAAGCTACAAAAGCTGGGGCAGTCATACTAAAAGAGGGAGATTTAGAGTTTTTACCATCTTCAAGCTCGGCTATTGTAAGTGAAAACCCACATCTTGATATGGCTAGAATGAGTAGATATTTTATAAAAAAACCGTTTATAAATAGTGGTAAAAAAGAGATACATAAGAGTGCGGTAGTAGATAAAAGTGCGGTAGTTGGAGATGGAAGTGTAGTAGAGGAGGGTGCTTATATTGCAGCTGGTGTTGTTATAGGTGCCAATGTAAAGATTGGTAAAAATACACAAATATACCCTAAAGTTGTGATTTATGATGATACTGTTATCGGTGCAAATTGCTTTATTCAAGCAGGAGTCGTTATAGGAAGTGATGGCTATGGTTTCGCTCATACTAAAGATGGTAAGCATGTAAAAATACACCATTTTGGCAGTGTAGTCATAGAGGATGATGTTGAGATAGGAGCAAATAGTACTATTGATAGAGCTGTATTTGGTTCAACTCGCATAGGTAAAAACACAAAGATAGATAACCTAGTTCAGATAGGACACAACTGTGAGCTTGGTGAGTCGTGTATCATGGTGGCTCAATCAGGTCTTGCAGGATCAGTTACGCTTGGACGAAATGTAGCCATAGGCGGTCAAAGTGCGGTTGCTGGACATCTTAGTATTGGAGATTATGCACAGCTTGCTGCGAGGAGTGGTGTTACAAAGTCGATTGAGGGTGGAAAAACTTATGGTGGTTTTCCATTGATGTTGCAAAGAGATTGGCTGAAGATTCAGCTTAGAGTAATGAAGTATTTTAAAGATAGAAAATAGGAGAAAATATGAGCGGAAAAATTAGAGTTTTAAACACATTTGCATTAGCAGAAACAAAAAAAGGTACCATTACGGTTTCTCACATGGATGAGCCTTATGGGACAGGATCGTTTCCAGTGGTAAGCATAGGAATATCTCTAAAAGGAGATGAAAACAACCCAGATTGGAAGGCACACATCCCTTATGAGAATTTAGATGAGCTTATAGAGTCTTTAAAAACTGCACAATCAAATTTCAATAAGAGCTAAAGTAAGCCCCTGCTATGGGGCTTCTTTATACCCTTTTACAAAATCTTTAATTCTATTTATGCCCTCAACTATACTTTTTTCATCTGTTGCGAAAGAGAACCTAAAGTAACCCTCTAAGCCAAAACCAATTCCTGGAACTGTTGCTACCCCTTTTTGAGCTAGTAGTTTTCTACAAAACTCAACAGAATCATCTGTAATCTCTTTAAAATTTACAAATAGATAAAATGCACCACTTGGCTTAACAACACTAATCTTATCTATACTCGAGAGTAGTTCTATGGCTATGTCTCTTCTTTTTTCAAATGCTTTTCTCATCATCTCAATATCACTATCTGCTTTTCCTAAAAGTGCAACAATTGAAGCTTTTTGAGTAATAGAGTTTATGTTTGAGGTGCTTTGGCTTTGAAGTTTTTTTACAGCATCTACTATCTCTTTAATAGGAGTAGCCATGTATCCAAATCTCCAGCCAGTCATAGCTACTGATTTACTTAGTCCGTTGATAGTGATGGTTCTTTGAAACATATCTTCATTTATAGAGGCAACAGAGACAAACTGAGTCTTATCAAACATAATCTTCTCATACATCTCATCAGAAAATATTAAAATATCAGTATCTTTTAGAACCTCTGCTAAATCCTCAAGCTCTTTTTGAGAGTAGACTGAGCCTGTTGGATTTGAGGGAGTATTGAGTATAAGAACTTTAGTTTTATTGGTAATTGCATTTTTAAGTTGATTTGGAGTTATCTTAAATTCGCTAGCATCATTGGTTTCAATATAGACAGGAGTTCCTTCACTGTATTTGACCATCTCAGGATATGTTACCCAGTATGGAGCTGGAATTATAACCTCATCACCTTTGCTTACAAGTGCTTGAAAAAGGTTAAACAAAGAGTGTTTTGCACCATTGTTTGTTATTATATCCTCTATTTTATACTCAAGTCCATTGTCTCTTTTTAGTTTTATCTTGATAGCGTTTAAAGTTTCAGGTGTTCCAGGAACTGGTGTGTATTTTGAATTTCCTTCCTCTATGGCACTAATAGCCGCTTTTTTAATAATTTTAGGAGTATCAAAATCAGGTTCACCTGCTGAAAAACTCAAAATATCCTTGCCATCAGCTTTCATCTCTTTTGCTAAGGTGCTTATAGCTATAGTTAAAGACTCCGAGAGTGTTTCAATCCGTTGTGTAATCATAGCAATACCCCTTTTTTAACCCGAATTAAATTTGGGTTCATTTTAGGGTATTATACCTAACCTTTTATTGTTTTTAGGTATGAGCTATAGATTTTTTCTAGCTCTTCATCCTTTTCCTGTATATCTTTGCAACAAGTTTCAATATCAATATTAGCCAAAGCATCTTCTAAAATCTTAATTCGTTTAAATAGATATGTAAAAAGCTCCTTACTGATGTCAGGTATTTTATTGTGTGCCATTGGGTTTTTATTGTCCCTTTTTGTGATAACTCGAGCTGGAATTCCGACAGCTGTTGACTCATTTGGCACATCTTTGACTACTACTGAGTTTGAGCCTATGCGGCAGTTGTGTCCTATGGTTATATCTCCAAGAACTTTAGCCCCAGCACCTATAACTGTGCCACTCAAGACAGTAGGATGTCTTTTTTCGTTTTTATTTAGATTTATACCTCCTAGCGTTACTCCTTGGTATATAAGAATATCATCACCAACGATAGCGGTTTCGCCTATGACGACGCCAAAAGCATGGTCAAAAAAGACTCTTCTACCTATCACCGCTGCTGGATGAATATCAATATTTGCCATAAATTGTGTTATTCCCATAATAAAACGAGCCAAAAGTTTAAATCCTATTTTATATAACTTGTGGGCAAATCTATAGTGAACCAATGCCCATACTCCTGGGTAGTTAAAAATCAGCTCAAACCTTGAGTTTAGTGCGGGATCATTTTTGACAGGTTGTGCAAAATCCTCTTTTATTATCTGCCAAATCGAAACATGACTCATCTACACTCCTTATCTCATCTATTGCATAATTTGGGTTAAAGTTGTCAAATATATCACAAATACTCTGAGATTTTGTTAAATCTTCTATATTCCATCTAGAGGTGCTCTATAGTTATCATTGCCAAGGCATCAAGACCATATATTATATTACTCCACTAGCTAAATAAATCAATATTTAACGATTGATTCTGTTTCATATTGAGGCAAAATTGGACGAGATTAACTAGCGGAGTAATAATATAACCTTAAAAAGAATATAGAATGTTTTACTTAATTTTTACTTAAAATATACTAAAATACACTTAAGTTTAATATCCAATTTTTCTTACAATCTTTACAAAATATAAATTATTAAGAATATTTAGCAAAAATTAATATTGCTTGAAGCTTCGTAACTGTCGTATATTCATTATAATTAAACATATATTAAGAATTAAATAGATAAAATGCGAAATATTGACTTAAGGTTAAAAAAGAAATAAAGGAAAAATATGACAAAGATTATGAATAATGAGCAGACAAATTTTAGCGAAAAAACTAAATATGCTTGGAGAGGTTTTAAAAAAACACAATGGATAGAAAGAATTGAAGTTAGAGATTTCATACAAAGTAACTATACTATCTATTGTGGCGATTCATCTTTTTTAGCTCCTGCAACAGCAGATACTCAAAATCTTTGGAAAAAGATTTCTGAACTTTTAAAACAAGAGAGAGAAAATGGCGGTGTTCTTGATGCTGATATATCAAACATAGCCTCTATAACTTCCCATAAAAGCGGATATATAGATAAAAAACTAGAGAAGATAGTTGGACTTCAGACTGACGCTCCTCTAAAGAGGTCAATTATGCCTTTTGGTGGACTTAGGACGGTTGAGCAGGCACTAGAAGCCTATGGACACAAGCTAGATGATAGCGTAAAAGAGATATATACCAAATATAGAAAATCACATAACCAAGGTGTTTTTGACGCTTATACACCAGAAATTAAGGCAGCTAGGAGTGCAGGGATTTTGACTGGATTGCCAGATGCTTATGGAAGAGGAAGGATTATAGGGGACTATAGAAGAGTTGCATTGTACGGGGTTGATAGGCTGATAGAAGACAAGTTTGAGCAAAAAACCTCTTATGATTTACTTGAGATGAGCAATGAAGTGATCAATGCTAGAGAAGAGATTTCAGAACAGATTAATGCACTTAAAGATTTAAAATCAATGGCACTTACTTATGGTTATGATGTTTCTATGCCTGCAACTGATGCAAAAGAGGCTATCCAGTGGACTTACTTTGCTTTTCTTGGGGCGGCAAAGGAGCAAAATGGAGCGGCTACTTCTATAGGAAGAACATCGACTTTTTTGGATATCTGGATTCAAAGAGACCTAGAAGAGGGGAGTGTCACGGAGAGTGAAGCCCAAGAACTGATGGATCACTTTGTTATGAAACTTAGACTTGTTCGTTTTCTTCGTACTCCTGATTATGAGGCACTTTTTTCTGGAGATCCTACTTGGGTTACTGAATCAATCGGAGGAATTGGAGAGGATGAAAGAGCGTTGGTTACAAAAAACTCTTTTAGGATACTTCATACACTCATCACTCTTGGGACTGGTCCTGAGCCAAACTTGACTGTTTTGTGGTCTAAAAATCTTCCTCAGGGATTTAAAGATTTTTGTGCCCAGATATCTATAAAAACTTCATCTATTCAGTTTGAAAATGACGATATGATGAGAGATTACTGGGGAGATGACTATGCTATAGCTTGTTGTGTGTCTGGTATGCGTGTTGGAAAACAGATGCAGTTTTTTGGAGCTAGAGTAAATCTTGCTAAAGCACTTTTATATGCAATCAATGGCGGTAGAGATGAGATTAGCGGCAAGCAAGTTGCTCCTAAAACGGACGCAATAACTAGTGATATACTTGATTACGAAGAGGTTCTTGAGAAGTATAGCGAGACTATGGAGTGGCTAGCATCTACCTATATAAAGGCTCTAAATATTATCCATTATATGCATGATAGGTACGCTTATGAGAGATTGCAGTTTGCACTTCATGATAAGGAGATTATTAGAACTATGGCATGCGGTATTGCAGGTCTTTCAGTGGTCGCTGATTCACTTTCTGCTATCAAGTATGCTAAAGTAAAAATCATAAGAGATGAGCGAGGATTGGCTGTTGATTTTGAAACAGATGGCGACTTTCCTCACTATGGAAACAATGACGCTAGGGTTGATTCTATCGCTGCTTGGCTAGTTGAGACTTTTATGGATAAGATTAAAAAACATCCAACCTATAGAGACTCTACTCCGACTCAATCTGTATTAACAATCACTTCAAATGTAGTATATGGAAAAAAGACAGGAAGCACACCTGATGGAAGAGAAAAAGGAGCACCATTTGCACCAGGAGCAAATCCAATGCACGGTCGCGACACAAAAGGAGCAGTTGCTTCTATGATGTCGATTGCAAACATACCTTACGAGCATTCGCAAGACGGCATATCATATACTTTTTCTATAGTGCCAAAAGCACTCGGCAAGTCAGATAAAAATCAGATAGACAATATGGTAAATCTTCTTGATGGATATTTTTCTACAAGCAGCACTACACAAGGGGCTCATCATATCAATGTAAATGTTCTTGAAAAAGAGATACTTATGGATGCTATGAAAAACCCACAAAATTATCCTCAACTCACCATTAGAGTCTCTGGATATGCTGTCAATTTTACAAGACTAAGCCAAGAACAGCAACTCGATGTAATCAACAGAACTTTTCACTCTTGTGCATAGCTCTTATGGCTATGTACACTCTATAGAGACTTTTGGTGCTGTTGATGGTCCTGGGATTCGGTATGTTGTTTTTCTAAGCGGATGCTCTCTTGCTTGTCTTTACTGTCACAACCCTGACTCTTGGGTAGTTAAAAAAGGCAAGAAGATGAGTTTAGACGAGATATTAGAAGATATTAGCAAATATGCACACTTTATCAAAGGCTCTAGTGGCGGGGTTACTATAAGCGGAGGCGACCCTCTATCTCAAGTAGATTTTACAAAACAGATTTTGCTTGGCTGCAAAGAGATGGGCATTCACACAGCACTAGATACCTGTGGTTATCTAGGGGATAGGGTAGATGATGAGATGCTTGAGCTTATTGATTTGGTTCTTTTGGATGTAAAATCAGGGATACCTTCAGTGTATAAAAAACTAACAAAAGTTGAACTAGAGCCAACTTTAGAATTTGCTAAAAGAATAGATAAAAAAGATATACCTATCTGGCTAAGATTTGTTTTAGTTCCTGACTTGACTGATGATAAAGAAAACATAGAAGCAGTTGCTAAAATCGCTTCATCGTTAAATAACCTAGACTTAGTAGAACTACTTCCATTTCACAAGATGGGAGAGTACAAATGGGAGAGCTTAAATAAAACCTATAAACTCAAAGATACACTTGAGCCCACCCAAAAACAGATGGATATAGCAAGAGGCATCTTTACAGAAAAAGGTCTAAAAGTTATATAAAGTTTCTTTTTTTGTTTCAAGATTTTTTACAGTATAAGTTCCATTTTCAAGCTCATCATCACCT
>CAZXOZ010000014.1:0-20762 GCA_964642805.1 uncultured Sulfurospirillum sp.
TTAGAGAAGTTAGAAGAGATATCGCTCGTATTAGTACGGCAATCTCTACTCAAAATAAGTGATTAGGGGAAAGTAATGGCTTTAAAAAGAGAGATACAAGGCGTAGTCGTACAAAAAACTGGTGATAAGTCAATCACAGTTTTAGTAGAGAGACGCGTAATGCACCCTAGATACCGCAAGTATGTTAAGAGATTTAAAAAGTTTATTGTTCATGATGAGAAAAATGAAGCAAAAGCTGGCGATATAGTTATAGCTATCGAATGCAGACCACTATCTAAGAGAAAATCTTTTAGACTTTCACAGATAGTTACAGCAGGAGTTGAGTAATGGTGCAGGGATTTACTAGGTTGGCTGTTGCTGACAATACTGGTGCAAAAGAGATTATGTGTATCAAGGTACTTGGTGGTTCAAAGCGTCGCTATGCAACTGTTGGTGATGTTATAGTTGCTTCTGTAAAAAAAGCACTTCCTACTGCTAAAGTTAAAAAAGGACAGGTTATCAAAGCAGTAGTTGTGAGAACTAAAAAAGAGATACAAAGAGAAAATGGCTCTTTAATTAGATTTGATGAGAATGCAGCGGTTATACTCAATGAGAAAAAAGAGCCAATCGGAACAAGAATTTTTGGACCAGTTGGCAGAGAAGTAAGATATGCTGGTTTTATGAAGATAGTTTCACTTGCTCCGGAGGTGCTTTAATGGCTGTTAAATTTAAGATTAAAAAAGGCGATAGCGTAAAGATTATCGCTGGTGATGACAAGGGTACAGTTGCTAAAGTTATTCGGGTTATTCCTAAAAGCTCAAAAGTAGTAGTCGAGGGTTGCAAGATAGCAAAAAAGGCTGTTAAGCCAGGTGATGGTAACCCAAGTGGCGGATTTATAAACAAAGAGATGCCAATAGATATATCTAATGTTGAAAAAGTAGAGGAGGCATGATGAACAGATTAAAAGCAAGATATGCATCTGACATCAAGGATGCTTTAGTTGAAGAGTTTGACATCAAAAATCCAATGCTCATCCCAGCATTAGAAAAAGTTGTGATTAGTGTTGGTGCTGGTGATGATGGAAAAGATAGTAAAGTTTTACAAAATATAGTTGATACTATCTCTTTGATAAGCGGACAAAAAGCATTAGTAAAAAATGCTAAAAAATCAGTTGCTGGTTTTAAAGTGAGAGAGGGGTATCCTGTAGGCGTTAAAGTTACACTTCGCAATGAACAGATGTTTGCATTTTTGGATAAGCTAATCTCGGTTGCTCTTCCAAGAGTAAAGGATTTTCGTGGATTACCAAGAAATGGATTTGACGGAAGAGCAAACTATAACTTTGGTTTAACTGAGCAGTTGATGTTCCCAGAAGTAAATTTTGATAGTATATTGAAAACTCACGGAATGAACATAACAATTGTTACAACAGCCGCTAACGACAAGCAAGCTTTTAAGCTTCTTGAATTAGCTGGTTTACCATTTGCAAAGGCTAAGTGACATGGCAAAAAAATCTATGATTGCAAAGGCTGCAAGAACGCCTAAGTTTAAAGTTAGAGGATATTCAAGATGTCAAATTTGTGGGCGTCCTCATTCAGTTTACAGAGATTTTGGTGTATGTAGAATTTGTCTTAGAAAAATGGCAAACGAGGGTTTAATCCCAGGCCTTAAAAAAGCAAGCTGGTAAGGAAGTATAATGATAAATGATCTCTTAGCAGATGCACTAACAAGAATTAGAAATGCATCATTAAGAAAATTAGATGTTGCACAGTTGATGCACTCAAAATTAGTAGAAGCTGTTTTAGTTGTTTTTAAAAATAAAGGATACATTGAGAGCTTTAATGTTATTGAAGATGGCAATAAAAAGTTTATCAAAGTTGTGTTAAAATATGATAAAGATGAAAACAGTGTTATAACAGAAGTTAAAAAAATATCAAAACCAAGTCGTCGTGTCTATAGAGGTTCCGATGATATTAAAAAGTTTAAAAATGGTTATGGTACTATCGTAGTTAGTACCTCTAAGGGTGTACTAAGCAATGATGATGCTCATAGAGAGAAGGTTGGTGGCGAACTACTTGCAAGTATCTGGTAGAATAGCTCTCTTTTATGGTTATTCGTTTGACAATTAAGAAAAAGTCTTATCGTAGACAAGTAAAGGAAATAGATGTCAAGAATTGGAAAGAATCCAGTTACGATTCCTGCTGAAATAACTGTTTCAGTAGAAGAAAATGTAATTGTTTTTAAAAAAGGAAGTGTTCAAAAAGAGTTGGACACAAAAGGTAATATTGAAGTTAAAGTAGAAGATGGTAAAATTATATTTTCTCCAAAGGGTGATGATAAGCAAGATCGTGCTTACTGGGGAACTTATCGTGCATTAAGTGCGAATATTATAGTTGGATTGACAAAAGGCTATCAAAAGCAATTGGAGATTAATGGTGTTGGTTATAGGGCTAAGGTTAAGGGGAATATTCTTGAGCTCCAGCTCGGTTTCTCTCATCCGATTAATTATGAATTTCCAAAAGGACTTCAAGTCTCGGTTGAAAAAAACATAATCACCATAAAGGGTGATGATAAGCAAGTTGTTGGACAAGTTGCTACTGAAGTTCGAAGTTTTAGACCACCAGAGCCATATAAGGGCAAGGGTGTTAAGTATGTCCAAGAGCATATCCGCCGAAAAGCGGGAAAAACTGCTAAGAAATAGGGGTAGTATATGAGAGCAAATACACTAAAAAGAAAACTCGCACTAAGAGTTAAAAGAAAAAAGAGAGTAAGAGCAGATATATTTGGTACAATAGAGCGTCCAAGAGTATCAATCTTTAGATCAAATAAATATGTTTATGTTCAAGCAATTGATGATGTAAATAGTACTACATTAGTAGTAGCTGATGGGGCAAAGCTAGGCTTTAAATCCAATAAAACTGGAGCAAAAGAGCTTGCAAAAGTTTTTGCTGAAACTCTTAAAGCCAAAGAGATAACAACTGTAGTATTTGATAGAAATGGATATCTTTATCATGGTGTTGTTGCTGTTTTTGCAGATGGCTTAAGAGAAAACGGCATTACGCTGTAACAAAGGGAAGACAATTCAATGGAAAAATACAATAGAGAAGAGTTTGAAGAAGTCATCGTCAACATCGGTCGTGTAACTAAGGTAGTTAAGGGTGGTAGGCGATTTAGATTTACAGCACTTGTGGTTGTTGGCAACAGGGATGGATTAGTCGGATTTGGTTTTGGTAAAGCAAAAGAGGTTCCTGACGCTATAAAAAAAGCAGTAGATGATGCATTTAAAGGGATCGTTAAGGTAAATACTAAGGGCTCAACTATTGCTCATGATATAGAGGTAAAATATAATGCGAGTAGAATTTTACTCAGACCAGCTAGTGAAGGAACGGGAGTTATTGCAGGTGGTGCAACTCGTCCTGTTTTAGAGCTTGCAGGCATCAAGGATATATTGACTAAATCACTAGGGTCAAATAATCCAGCAAATGTAGTAAGAGCGACCATGAAAGCTCTTAGTATGATAAAATCTTAAGGGGTTAAAATGACATTAGATAATCTAGCTCCAGCTGATGGCTCAACTCACTCAAGAAAAAGAGTTGGTCGTGGTCAAGGAAGTGGTACAGGTAAGACTGCAGGCAGAGGAAACAAAGGACAAAAATGTCGCACAGGCTATAAAATCAAAAGAAATTTTGAAGGCGGACAGCAACCTATAAGCAAAAGATTACCAAAAATAGGCTTTACTTCAAGAGTAGTTAAGCCATACAGTATTAATGTTGATCGAGTTAAGTCTATATCAACACTTGATGAGATTACTATGGACTCAATTAGAAGTGTTCATAAAATATCAAATTCAGTCTTAAGAGTAAAACTCATCGGTGCAGGCGCAAAAAAACTCGCTGCTAAAATTAAAGACGACAATATAACCCACACTGGTAAATAAAATGAGTAACGATCTTACTAAAAAGATTTTAATTACTTTAGCATTTATTTTTGCATATAGGATACTGGCATATGTGCCAGTTCCTGGAGTAAATCTTGATGTAATTAAAGAGTTTTTTGACACAAATAGCTCAAATGCACTAGGTATGTTCAATATGTTTGGTGGCAATGCTGCAGAGAGAATGAGTATAATTTCATTGGGAATCATGCCCTATATTACTGCTTCAATTGTTATGGAACTGCTTTCTGCAACATTTCCAGCTCTTGCAAAAATGAAAAAAGAGCGAGATGGTATGCAAAAATACATGCAGATTATTCGTTATGCAACTATCGGCATCACAATTGTTCAAGCGATAGGTGTTTCTGCTGGACTTGGCGCTATGACTGGACGAGGTGGTGAGAGTGCTGTGATGATTGATATGACAACATTTACTGCAGTCGCCGTAGTCTCTATGTTGGCTGGAACTATGATGCTTATGTGGATTGGTGAACAGATTACCCAGCGTGGTATTGGTAATGGTATAAGTTTGATTATATTTGCTGGTATAGTCTCAGGAATTCCAAGTGCAATTGGTGGGACAATAAATCTTGTCAATACAGGCGAGTTAAACTTCTTAATAGTCATTGGTATTTTGGTTGTTATTCTTGCTACGGTAGGCTCTATCATCTATGTCGAAATGGGAGAGAGGCGTGTGCCAATTTCATATAGTAGAAAAGTGATTATGCAAAATCAACACAAGAGAATAATGAATTATGTTCCTATCAAGGTGAATCTAAGTGGTGTTATACCGCCGATTTTTGCAAGTGCAATTTTGATGTTTCCTGCAACTATTATGCAAGCTAGTACGAACCCTGTAGTTCAAAGAATAAATGATTTTTTGAATCCAAATAGTTATGCATTTAATGTTTTAACCTTTCTTTTTGTTGTATTTTTTGCATACTTTTATGCATCTATTGTATTTAATGCAAAAGATATATCGGATAACTTAAAAAAGCAGGGTGGTTTTATTCCTGGTGTTCGTCCTGGCGAGAGTACGGCACTATATCTAAATGATGTTGCAAGTAGATTGACATTTTGGGGCTCTATATATCTAGGGCTTGTATCGACTCTTCCGTGGGTGTTAGTAAAGACTATGGGAGTCCCATTCTTTTTTGGAGGAGTGGCAGTTCTTATCGTAGTTCAAGTTGCACTTGATACTATGAGAAAAATAGAGGCTCAAAGATATATGAGCAAATATGAAACGCTGAGTGCAGTAGGTCTTTAGTGGCAATTGCACTTAGGAAACTGCAAGATATTGAGAAGATTAGAGCTTCGAATAAAATTGTAGCTCAAACTCTCAAGATGCTCTCAAGCAAAGCTCAATCTGGCACCACTCTTTTGGAGCTAAACACCATGGGCGAAGAGTTTATTAGAGAAAATGGGGGAAGACCTGCATTTAAGGGTTTATATGGGTTTCCTTCTGCTGTTTGTACTTCTGTTAACGAGGTGATTATTCATGGCATACCAGATAGCTATACTCTTAAAGATGGTGATATTCTAGGTTTAGACTTAGGTGTAGAAAAAGATGGGTGGTTCGGTGATGCCGCAGTTACTATAGGTGTTGGTGAAATTTCAAAATCAAATCAAGATCTTATAGACTGCTCATATGACACACTTCATTACGCAATAGAAAATATAAAAGCAGGAATGAGATTTAAAGAGTTAAGTCTGCTTATAGAGAGCTTTATTCACTCAAGAGGCTATATACCTTTGAGAAGTTTTTGTGGTCATGGCTTGGGAAGAAAACCACATGAAGAGCCAGAAATTCCAAACTACCTAGAGGGAGAAAACCCAAAGCAAGGACCAAAAATTAAAAATGGGATGGTTTTTTGTTTAGAGCCTATGATTTGTCAGAAGAGTGGAGTTTCTAAAGTATTGGATGATAAGTGGTCAGTAGTTTCAGAAGATGGGCTGTTTACAAGTCATTATGAGCATGCTGTTGCGATTATAAACAATAGAGCCGAAATTTTATCGGTTGAATAAGGAGGATAGATATATATGGCAAAAGATGATGTAATAGAGGTAGATGGGAAGGTTTTAGAAGCTCTGCCAAATGCGACTTTTAAGGTCGAAGTTCAAAATGGGCATATAGTTTTGTGTCACATAGCAGGTAAGATGAGAATGCACTATATAAAAATAATGCCAGGAGATACGGTGAAGCTTGAGTTGACTCCATATAGTCTTGATAAGGGTCGCATAACATATCGATATAAGTAAACTATTAGCTTATTTTGGTATAATATGCACCTTTTGTAAAGCTGTGTGAAGAATATTTAGAAAAACCCCACTATTTTTCCAAGTATTGGTTTAGTCAAGTTCACTAAACCTGTGACAGTTTACGAGTTAGAAGTGGATTGTTTTAGATATGCGTGGCATATCTTTTAATCACATTGAAGTGCTTAAGGTAGCACCTCCTCATAAAGCAAAAGCTTTAGTAAGAGGAATTTTTTCTAGGCTTTGCTTAGTAAAAAGGAGACATTAAATGAAAGTAAGAGCTTCTGTAAAGAAGATGTGTGATAAGTGCAAAGTGGTTAAACGAAAAGGTATCGTTAGAGTCATTTGTGAAAATCCAAAACATAAACAGAGACAAGGATAAGCATGGCAAGAATTGCAGGTGTAGACCTTCCTAAAAAGAAGAGAATTGAGTATGGCTTGACCTATATCTATGGTGTAGGCTTAACAAGTTCAAGATTAATCTTAAATGCTGTAGGAATCTCATATGATAAGAGAGTTCATGAGCTTACAGAATCAGATGTTGCATCAATTCGTAAAGAGATTCTAGAGAACTATCAAGTTGAGGGCGATTTAAGAAAGAAAGTTACATTAGACATAAAAGCTCTAATGGACATGGGTAGCTACAGAGGATTAAGACATAGACGCGGTCTTCCTGTGCGTGGACAAAAAACAAAAACTAATGCTCGCACAAGAAAAGGTAAAAGAAAAACTGTCGGTGCAAAAGCATAATTGATACGAGGAACTATTAAATGGCAAAAAGAAGAGTAGCACGAAAAAAAGTTGCAAAGAAGAGTATCGCTAGGGGCGTTATCTATATCTCCGCAACATTTAATAATACTGTAGTAACTGTAACAGACGAGATGGGTAATGTCATCACATGGAGCAGTGCAGGTAGCCTTGGCTTTAAAGGCAGTAAAAAATCAACTCCATATGCTGCTCAACAAGCAGTTGAGGATGCATTAGCTAAAGCTAAAGAGCATGGTATTAAAGAGGTAGGCATAAAGGTTCAAGGACCTGGAAGCGGACGAGAGACAGCTGTAAAGTGTGTTGGGGCAATAGAGGGAATACGAGTAACTTTCCTAAAAGATATCAGTCCACTACCACACAATGGATGCAGACCTCCAAAAAGAAGAAGAGTATAAGAGCATTCTCAAAGTGAGGAATTTTCAAGGAGCTCGCTTCTTGAAAAGGAGAAATTAAGCAGACCTCTTCGCAAAGCGAAAGTTTTAGTGAGAGGAATTTTCAAGGAGCTCGCTTCTTGAAAAGGAGAAATTAAGGAGAAAAGATGGCTAGATACAGAGGACCTGTCGAGAAGCTAGAGAGAAGACTAGGTGTTAGTTTAGCTCTTAAAGGTGAGCGTCGTCTTGCTGGCAAGAGTGCATTGGATAAAAGACCATATGCACCAGGACAACATGGTCAAAGAAGAACAAAAATTAGTGAGTATGGACTTCAATTAAGAGAGAAGCAAAAAGCTAAATTTATGTATGGTATTTCAGAAAAACAGTTTAGAGGGTTATTTAAAGAAGCAGCAAGAAGAGATGGCAATACGGGAGAGAATCTCATTACCTTAATAGAGAGACGCTTGGATAATGTTGTTTACAGGATGGGTTTTGCAACCACTAGAAGGTCAGCAAGACAATTTGTAACTCATGGACATGTGCTTGTAAATGGAAATAAGCTGGATATCCCTTCATACCAAGTCAAGAAAGGCGATAAGATTGAGATTTGTGAAAAGACAAAAAGCAATCCGCAAATAGTTCGCTCACTGGAATTAACAGCTCAAACTGGAATAGTTCCTTGGGTTGATGTAGAAACAACAAAAGCTATGGGTATTTTTACTCGTTTTCCGGAGCGTGAAGAGGTAGTTATCCCAGTTGAAGAGAGATTGATAGTTGAGCTATACTCTAAATAATAAGTGAGGCAGTATAAGTGAAAAGAATCAGTACAGCGGCACATATGCCAACAGAGATAGAGGTTAAAAATATTTCAAGCAATAAAGCTCAAGTCATAGCATATCCATTTGAGTCTGGTTTTGCTATAACATTAGCTCATCCATTAAGAAGATTACTTCTTAGTAGCACAGTCGGATTTGCTCCAACTGCTATCAAGGTTGATGGGGTAACGCATGAGTTTGATAGTATGCGTGGCATGCTTGAAGATGTCGCATTGTTTATTATCAATCTAAAAAATATTCGTTTTAAAATCATAGGTGATGAGAAACGAGTAGAGGTAAATTATGCATTTAGTGGAGCAAAAGAGATTTATGGGAGTGATCTCTCAAACGAAATGATAGAGGTAGTTACTCCACAAGGGTATCTAGCGACTATCAATGAGGATGCAGAGCTTAACTTTTCTCTGATAGTTGAGAAGGGCATCGGCTATGTACCTAGTGAGATTATTAGAGATTTAGTCGATAGTGATTATATTGCACTAGATGCTTTTTTTACACCAGTTAAGAGAGCACTCTATGATATAGAGAATATCTTAGTTGAAGATAATCCAAACTTTGAAAAAATAGTTTTTACAATTGAGACAGATGGATTAATCTCTCCAATAGAGGCCTTTAAGGACTCTTTAGAGGCTATGCGTACTCAAATGTCGGTGTTTAATGGTATATTGGATATTGATATTGCTCCTAAAGAGGAGAGTGGTAGCAGTAGTGTTGAGCTAAATAAATTGTTACAAAATATTGAAGAGTTAAATTTAAGTGCTAGAAGTTTTAACTGTTTAGATAGGGCAGAGATAAAAGTTGCAGGTGAGTTAGCATTGATGAGTGAATTAGAGCTCAAAAACCTTAAAAATCTTGGTAAAAAATCTCTTGAAGAGATAAATGCTTCCATGGAAGATCTTGGGTTTCCTGTAGGTTCAGATTTTTCTGATGATACTGTTGAGGTTCTCAAGAAAAAAATTGAAGATTTGAAATCGAATGAGGAAAAGTAATGAGACATAAGCACGGATACAGAAAGCTTGGGCGAACTTCAACGCACAGAGCCGCACTTTTGAAGAATATGGCTATAGCGATAATAAAAAGTGAAAAAATAGAGACTACCATCCCAAAAGCAAAAGAGCTTAGAGGGTATGTTGAGAAATTAATTACAAAGGCAAGAGTAGGTGACTCAAATGCTCATAGAGTAATTTTTGCAGCACTTCAAGACAAAGAGTGTACAAAAAAACTTATTGAAGAGATCGCCCCTAAATATGTCGATAGAGATGGCGGTTATACAAGAATCATCAGAACTCGCATACGAAGAGGTGATGCTGCTCCTATGGCTTTTATAGAACTAATATAGCTTTTTATTGGAGACCTTTTTGGTCTCCAAGTTTTTTGTATGCCTCCTTAAACTTTCTTTTACCCATTTATTGTATAATTGTACAGACAAATATATTTGGAGATAAAATGATACCTTTTAGTGATGAGGAGTTACTTCCTGCAGTTGAAAAATCATTGGATAAAATTAGACCTATGATAGCACTTGATGGCGGTGGCATGGAGCTACTAACAATAAAAAATGGGATGGTTTTTATACAGCTCAATGGAGCTTGTATAGGTTGTGCTGCAAGTGATCAAACTTTAAAATTTGGTGTTGAGAGGCAGCTTAGAATTGATATACATCCCGAGATTGTAGTAGTCAATATTGTTCCTGGCATGGAGCATACTATAGATAAATTTTGATTAAGGTTGACTTTTGAATAAATATTTAAAAAGAGGAGTAGCAAGCTTCTATAGAAAAAACTTTAAAGATGCACTTTTTCATTTTTCATTAGCCCTAGAGAGTGCTCCCTCCTGTAAAGAAGCACGCGTTAGTGCGATACTATCTGAGCTGGCACTAGAAAAAGAGGATGAGGCTATTGCTCTTTATGAGTACTATCTTGTAAGCAAAGATAGTGGAGTTGAAAATAGTGAAGAGATGATAGAAGGTATTGTAGACTCTGTTGATTTGACTATGGAGAGATTAGAAGCTTTTTTTGTACAACATGAGCTTGAGACTAAGTTAAACGAAGAGAATGGTATAGCATATGAGGATTTTAGAGCTTTTATAGAGGATAAGGGTAGCTTTAAGGAGGCTTTTGAGGATATTATGTTCTCTACAAAAGTAATTATCTATAAAAAAGATGATTTTATTGACTTTTTAGAAAAACTTATAGATAATGGTTTTAAAGATGTATCAATGAGTTACTTTGAGAGTGCAGTATTACTCTATCCTCATGATGAAAAGCTACTAAGTCTTGTAAAAAAATCAGATGATTTTAGAGTTTAAAGATGCGAATGATTTTAGTGCCATTACAGATGACTCAACAAAATGTAACCCACTAACAGCATTTCTCTTAACTAGCCAAAATCAAAAATATCTAAGCGATGCAAAAAAACACTCTACATGCAGAGTGTTTACTCCAACAGAGTGTTTGAGTATCTTTGAAGTTTCGCAGAAGATAAAAATCATAGGCATAACAGGAACAAACGGCAAAACTACAACGGCAGCCGCTATCTACTCAACTCTTTTAGATTTAGACAAAAAAGTTGCTTTTCAAGGAACAAGAGGCTTTTTTTTGAATGAAAAAAGATATGCGCACAAGAGCTTAACAACACCTCCTATACTAGAAACAATATCTAATTTAAAGCAGGCTATAGATGAAGAGTGCGAATACTTTATGATGGAGGTTAGCTCTCATGCGATTGATCAAGAGCGTATAGAGGGCTTAGAGTTTGCACTTAAAATTTTTACAAACATAACGCAAGATCATCTTGACTATCATGGGACTTTTGATGCATATGTGGCTGTAAAGAGCAGATTTTTTGAAGACGAATCCTTGAAGCTTATAAACAAAGATGATAGCAAGATAAGATTCAATAGAAAAAATTGTATGACTTATGGAGTAGAAAAGCCATCTACTTACAAGATAACTGCTTACTCCTTAAAAGATGGGGTAAGTGCAGTTTTGCAGAAGCTTGATAAGACACATGACTTTCAATCACCTTTACATGGGTTTTTTAATCTCTAC
This sequence comes from uncultured Sulfurospirillum sp., assembly GCA_964642805.1. GTDB lineage: Bacteria > Campylobacterota > Campylobacteria > Campylobacterales > Sulfurospirillaceae > Sulfurospirillum_A. Next base: position 11,189 of record CAZXOZ010000014.1, read on the forward strand.
AATTTAACGGCTACAATTGGTGCTATTGATATGCTTAGAGTTGCTCCTTTGGAGGATATTTGTAAAGCAGTCGAGAGTTTTGGTGGAGTAGAGGGGCGTATGGAGATTGTTAGTAGTGCCCCTTTGGTGATAGTGGATTTTGCACACACTCCAGATAGTGTTGAGAAAGTTCTTGAAGCTTTAAAAGATAAAGATATAGTGGTTGTATTTGGAGCAGGAGGAGATAGAGATAGGGGAAAAAGAGCTCAAATGGGGAAGATTGCAAGTAGGTATGCAAAAAAAGTTATTGTAACAAGCGATAATCCAAGAAGTGAAAATCCAAAATCCATAATTGAAGATATTTTGAGTGGGATAAAAAACAGGAGTGCTCTACATGTAGAGGTCGACAGAAAAGAGGCTATAAAGTATGCTCTGCATATAAGAGATAAAAATGAGATAGTACTCATTTTAGGCAAAGGAGATGAGTCTTATCAGGAGATAATGGGTAAAAAAATTCCTTTTGATGATAGGCAGATAGTTAGAGAGCTACTGAGTAGATAATTTCAGCTAAAAACTATCTCTTTTTGATACAATTCTAAAAAAAGAGAAAAAGGTATCATTATGGGATTTCCACAACCAGCATTTTATATGTTTAAATGCGAACAGAGCTCACCTGCGGGTATGCCAAAGCCAAGCTGTGTTAATGAGATGACGCGTGATTTATATCAATACATGTCAAATAAGCTAATGATGATGGGAATTACAACAACAGTACTTCCAGTAAGAGCGGCCTGTTTAGGACGCTGTCAGATGGGGCCAGTGATGTTGATTGAGCCAGGACACTACATGTATATTGGACTTACTAAGGAAAAAATAGATACAATAATAGATGAACATATCATCAAAGGCAACCCTGTTAAAGAGTATATTATTCCTGATGAGTATTGGGATGAGGCGATAAGTCCCTCAAAAATGATGGGACCAGTATAGGTAAAGGAGATAGAGTGAAATTTGAGATGTTATATGGAAAAATTCATAGAGCAACAGTAACAGATGCAAATTTAAGTTATGTAGGCTCTATTACGGTGGACAAGGAGTTGATGGAGGCTTCACAGTTAATTGCGGGTCAAAAAGTAGAGATAGTCAATATAAACAATGGCGAGAGATTTAGTACCTATGTGATAGAGGGTGAGCGAGGTAAGAGAGATATTTGTTTAAACGGAGCTGCTGCAAGAAAAGCCCAAATTGGTGATAGGATTATCATTATCACTTATGCAAGTATGACCAAAGAGGAGAGAGCTGAGTTTAAGCCACATGTGGTTTTAGTAGATGAAAATAATAACATAGATGAGATAAGAGACTTTGTATAATGTTTGATAATATGGATTTTTCTAAGATGGGTGAGATGTTTCAAGAGGTGCAAAAAAATGCTCAAAAAATGCAAGAAGAGGCTAAAAATAAGATCTATACTGCAAAGAGCGGTGGTGGGATGGTGAGCATTAGTATTGATGGAGAGGGTGAAGTAACCGATATAACTGTAGATGACTCTCTTTTAAGCGACAAAGAGTCTTTGCAAATTCTTCTTATAAGTGCTACAAATGATGCAATTAAGATGGTTGAAGATGGTAAAAAACATGCGGCAGCTCATATGCTTCAGGGCATGGGGGGCTTTACTAAATAAGGATGAACTTATGTTAAGAGTAGTAGTTTTGTTTTTTTTGTTTTTTCAAGTTCTAAATGGTGCAAACTTCACATATCCAGATTTTAAGCAATGCCATACAAAAATCAGTAAATCATTTGTTTATTTTGGAGATATAAGAGCAGTTGCGGTTAGTAAAAATTTGGCAGTTGCATACTCACAAACTAAACCAAAAGTTGACTTTATCAGATTTGATCCTTTTTTAAATCTCTATCTGTTTCGTTCCAAAAAAAATCATCAGCCAGTAAAACTAAGAAGTACACATGGCTTAAAGTTAGGTGAGTGGATAGCTGGTATGGATGACAGATCTTTGTTCGTAGGTAATTTTGCAAAGAGTGGAGAGCTTTTGGATAGTTTTCATCTACAAAATGTGAAGCTAGAGCCCAATAGCATTATCTCTTGTCTGTGTTGTGAGATGTATGGACTAGGTGTAGGTGGGGGCTATTTTATAGGAAGCGAATTAATTAAAAGATTTATTGCAAGTGAAGATATCTATTATGGAGATATTGGTGCTAGATTTGAGAGAAGAGCGGGTTTTTTTACAGTTAAAAGTGTAGATCCTTTTCATCCTAATCACTCTTTAAGCGTAGGGGATATAGTTTTAGCAATAAATGGTCAAAAGTCAACCTCACTAAAGCAGATAAATCAAATCATACTTTTTTCAAAACTAAAAAGTAAAGTAACATTAGAGATTTTAAGAGGCAACCAAAAGCTAAAAAAAAATCTAATAGTCCACTCTAGAAGTGGCGGAGGCTACTTAAGCGATACATTTTTAGAAAATAGAGGAATTTTTTTAGATGAAGATATGAAAATAATAAAAATTGAACAAAAAAGTTTTGCTGCACAAAGTGGTCTACATTTAGGGGATAGGTTAATGCAAATAGACCATAAAAAAATAGAGAACCAAAATGAGATAAAAGAGTATTTCTCAAATCTTAAATCAAATGAGGCTCAACTTCTTTTTGAGAGATCTGATTTTCAGTTTTTTGTAAAAATAGAGCTTTGATGTTAGTAGAGTTTGAGGAGTTTTTAAAAAGCAATCTTCCAGTAGTTGAGAGTTTTCACCCTAATTTCAATCAAGCTTTAGCTCAAATGCTTGTCGCTAGCGGAAAGAGGTTTCGTCCGTTACTGCTCCTTAGTGTAGTACAAAACTCAACCCCATTGCTAGTCCAAAATGCGATGCCTATAGCACTCTCTGTTGAGATGCTCCATACTTACTCGCTCATACATGACGACTTGCCAGTTATGGATAATGCATCTATTCGTAGAGGAGAACCAACTCTACATGTAGTGTATGATGAGGTAACTGCTGTGCTTGTCGGAGATGCTTTAAATACCCATGCTTTTTATATGATAGCCAATGCCCCTTTGAGTGATGAGATAAAGATTGAGCTAGTCTCTATTTTAGCTAGAGATGGTGGAGTTAATGGGATGATAATTGGTCAAGCTATTGATTGTGAGTTTGAAGATAAAAAGCTTACTTTAGAGCAATTAAAGTTTTTACATACCAATAAAACAGGAAAACTTATAGCTGCCTCTTTGCTTATGGGGGCAATTATAGGCGGCTTAAGTCAAAATAGGCAAAATACTGTTTATGATTTTGGCTTAAAGCTTGGGCTTTTGTTTCAAGTGCAAGATGATATTATAGATGCAACACAAAGTAGCGATGAGGCAGGCAAGCCAACTCACAATGATGAGCATAAAAACTCTTTTGTAAATCTACTTGGAATTGATGGGGCAAAAAAAGAGAAGACCAAGCTTTTAAATGAGCTGGAGTTTGATGTTAGCTTACTAGAAGAGAGTTTGGCAGAGTGTTTAAAAAAGATTATAAAGGATTATTTTTATGGACAATGAGTTGATGTTGCAAAAACAGGCTGATACGATTAGATTTTTATGTGCGGATATGGTGCAAAAAGCAAATAGTGGACACCCAGGGGCTCCTATGGGTTTAGCTGATATTGTAACAGTGCTTAGCTATCATCTAAATCACAATCCAAAAGATACAAAGTGGCTAAACAGAGATAGGTTGGTTTTTAGTGGTGGGCATGCTTCATCTTTGGTCTACTCATTTTTGCATCTTAGCGGATATGATTTGAGTTTAGAAGATTTAAAAGAGTTTAGACAGCTTGGCAGTAAAACTCCAGGACACCCAGAGTATGGTGATGTTCCAGGAGTTGAAGTGACAACAGGACCGTTGGGGCAAGGTGTTGCAAATGCAGTAGGGTTTGCGATGGCTGCAAAGTATGCTAGCAATATACTAAATAGTGATAAAGCAACTATCATAGACCATAAAATCTATTGTCTTTGCGGAGATGGTGATTTGCAAGAGGGGATTAGCTATGAAGCATGCGCATTTGCAGGACATCTAAATCTTGATAATTTGGTGCTTATATACGACTCAAACGAGATAACCATAGAGGGTAGTACAGATATAGCTTGGAGTGAGGATGTAAAGCAGAGATTTGAGGCACAAGGGTGGCAGGTAGCTCGTATAGATGGGCATAGTTTCGATGAGATAAATGAGGTTTTAGAGAACTCCAAAGAGCAGACGAAGCCACTGCTTATCATAGCTTATACTGTCATAGCAAAGGGAGCTTGCGAGCTTGAGGGAAGCCATCACTCGCATGGTGCACCTTTAGGCGAAGATGAGATAGCAAACTCTAAACTTAAAGCTGGATTTTTTAGCGATAGAGAGTTCTATATCCCTGAAGATGTAAAACAAAGATTTGAGCAAGCTGTCAAAAAGGGTAGTCTTGTACAGTCTAAGTGGAGTGATGTGATAGAAAATGAGCTTAGCACAGAGCAAAAATCTCTTTTAGACACCCTTTTGAATCCTCAAGCCTCAAAGATAAACTATCCTTCATATGAGGCTCAAGACAGTGTTGCAACCCGCGATAGCAATGGAGAGATTTTAAATGCGATTGCAAAGGCACTACCTGGGTTTATCGGTGGTAGTGCAGATCTTGGACCATCAAACAAGAGTGAGCTAAAAGGCATGGGCAGTTTTCCTTATGGCAGAAACATCCACTTTGGTATTCGTGAGCACTCTATGGCTGCTATTGCCAACTCATTTGCTCTTTATGGGCTTTTTGTTCCATTTAGTGCTACATTTTTTATATTTAGTGATTATCTTAAGCCAGCCGCGAGGTTGAGTGCACTTATGAGTCTTCAAACTTTTTATGTTTGGACGCATGATGGTATAGGAGTAGGAGAGGATGGACCAACTCATCAACCTATAGAGCAGTTAAGTCAATACAGAGCTTTGCCAAACTTCTACACATATCGTCCAGCAGATGCAAGTGAAAATGTAAAATCATGGAAAAAAGCACTATGCGTGAGTGCTCCTGCTGCTTTTGTATGTTCTCGTCAAAAACTTACAGTCTTAAAAGATAAAAGAGAGATTGGAGATGTAGAAAATGGTGGATATCTTTTAACAAAAAGAGACAATGCAACTCTGACTTTGATAGCAAGTGGAAGTGAAGTATATCTTTGCCTTCAAGCAGCTTGTGCTTTAGAACAACTAGGAATCAATGCAAATATAGTGAGCGTTCCTTGTTTTGATTTGTTAGTTGAGCAAGAAAAAAGCTATATAAACTCTATCATAGACCCAAAGACAAAAGTACTTGCAGTTGAAGCTGCTGCTGGTGTTGAGTGGTATAGGTTTGCTGATGAGGTTATATGTATGACTCGCTTTGGTGCAAGTGCTCCAGCGGATAAGCTTTTTGAGAAGTTTGGCTTTACTGAGGACAATATAGTAAAAACTGCTTGTAAGTTGCTTGGAGTCGAGTATAAAAACAGCACAAGTTGTGATGCTTAAAGCAGTAGTTTTTGATCTTGACGGGACTCTTCTTGATACGCTAGAAGATATTGCTATAAGTTGCAACTATGTACTTGAGCATTATGGGCAGACTTCTCGCAAGGTTGAAGAGTATAGATTATTGGTTGGTCAAGGGGCAGTGCAACTCTTGCATGACCTTTTGCCAGCACTCTCTCAAAAAGAGCAAGAAGAAGCTATGATGCTCTTTGAAAAACACTATGCAAAACAGTTTGATAAAAATACGCAGATATATGAAAACATCAGCAAAGTTCTCACTTTTTTTCAAGCAAGAGAGATAAAAATGGCAATTTTGTCAAACAAACCAAACTCTTTTACTAAAAAGTGCGTTATGAAATATCTTCGTGATTGGAAGTTTGATGCAGTTTATGGGATAAGAGATGGAATCCCTAGGAAGCCTAATGAAGCTGGAGTTGTAGAGATACTAAAAGAGTTAAATGTAGAGGCTCAAGAAGCTATCTTTATAGGAGATACAAGCATAGACATGATGACAGCAAAAAATGCAAAGATGGACTCTATGGGTGTACTATGGGGCTTTAGAGATGAAGACGAGCTTGTTAGACACGGAGCAACATATATAGCTAAACATCCAATAGATATCATAAAAATTGTAAGCGAGAATCGTACTGGGACAAATTGTAGTGTTTAAGCATTAGCTATGGATATATTGCAGATTCTATTTTTAAGCATCATTCAAGGTTTTACTGAATTTTTACCTATCTCATCTTCGGCTCACCTCATACTTGTACCAAAGTTTTTTGATTGGGATGATCAGGGATTGGCTTTTGATGTAGCTCTACATGTAGGAACACTGCTCGCGGTTATATTTTACTTTAGAGCTGAGATTGTAGTTATTGTAAAAGATTTACTATATAGTATCAAAACTAGAGATAGAGTGGGTGAAAGTACACTAGGCTGGGCTGTACTGATAGGAACTATCCCTGTTGGATTAGCTGGTCTTAGTTTTAGTGAGTTTATTGGAAACAGTCTAAGAAGCCCACATGTGATAGCTACTACAACTTTGATATTTGGTTTAGCTCTCTTTTTTGCAGATAGAAAAGAGGGCAAGAGGAGTGAGCTAGATATGACAATCTGGTATGCAGTTGTTATAGGTGGCGCTCAAGCAGTCGCTTTGATACCTGGAACTTCTCGTTCTGGTATCACTATGACTGTAGCTTTGTTTTTGGGTTTTTCGAGAGTGGCATCTGCAAAATTCTCTTTTTTGCTTTCTATTCCTGTAATATTTCTTGCAGGAGGGCTTGAAACTGTAAAATTGGTAGAGAGTAGGGTCGTGGTGGTGTGGAACGAACTTTTTTTAGGGGTAACTCTATCTGCCATAAGTGCTTATGTTTGCATATATCTGTTTTTAAAAATCATCTCAAAAACTTCAATGCTACCATTTGTTATATATAGACTTATATTGGGTCTGATTTTACTCTCAGTTTTTTAATGAAAAACATACAGTATATTTTAGGTATAATAACTTTTTTAGCAATGGTTGCACTCGCAGTAAATCTACACAACAGCTATAGTTTTAAAAAAAATCCAATATCTCAAAAGTATAAACATCTAATAGAAGAAAAAAAGAGAGAAGTTTTGTACAATATGAAAAAACATTTTGGATTTAAATTTAGAGTACCGATTGTAGTAACAGATAAAATACCAGGCAGGATTTATGGAGTTACAGCTCTAAAAGAGGATGGGAGTATAGTGATATATCTTAATAAAAAAGTGATGAAAGAGAGTATGGACTATATGCTTTTAGATGTCATAGCTCACGAGTATGCTCATGCACTTCTTTTTAAGAGTGGAGAATATAAGAGTAGCAAAGATGGACATTGTGCATTGTGGCAGAGTACATGTGTGAAGCTAGGTGGAAAAAACTGCCAAAAGTATGTGGACTCTCATGATGTCATTATGAGGAAGTTGCCATTTTAAATGACTTGTACTTGAAGGATAACTAGAGGAGCCCTAAAGGAATGCAGAGTTGATAAAAGACTTATTACCAAATTTTAACATAGACTCAAGACAACTCATAGCTTCAAAAGTTGCAATTATTTTTTCGATTATTGTAATTCTATTTTTTGTTACATATAATTACATAGTTGGAAACTACAGGCTATTTTATGTAAATTTGCTAATAATTGCTTCACTTTCACTACTATTTATATTCTTCCTTAAAAAAAATATATTTGTTATTTCAAAAATTGCCATTTTTATAATAACAATAGGTGTAATTTTTGTTGTCTACTATAGCAAAGGGCAGGACAATACATATCTTTGGCTTTTTGTTGCAAACTTTTTCTTTATGTTTATGTTTGGTTATAAAAAAGGGCTTATTTGCACTGGACTGCTTTTTGTTGCTATCTTCTCTATTATGTATAGCTTTTTAGGCGAAACTATATCTCAAGATGGGTATATAAGACTTGTGGTAGTTTCTATAATTCTAGCATTGATAGCTTATGTATATGAGTACTCTACACAGTCTACGCTATTGAGACTAGAGAAAACACAAAAAGAACTCAAAGAGATGACAAGAGTTGATAGTCTAACAACACTTTTCAATAGGAGATATTTTGACAAAGTTTTTCCTGAACAGATAAAAATATCAAAACGAAATACAAAACTTTTAGTTTTTGTGATACTAGACATAGATTACTTCAAGAACTATAATGATGAGTATGGTCATCAAGCAGGAGATGAGGTGTTAAAAAAGGTATCACTTAGTATGAAAAATACTATCCACCGTCCTGATGATTTTGTCTTTAGGGTAGGCGGAGAGGAGTTTGGTGTTTTGTTTAATGCTGATGATACACAAAGAGCAATAGAGCTTGTAGAGAGGATTAGAGAGAGTATTGAAGAGTTAAATATACCGCATATTGGAAGTGGATGTAGTCCTTATGTTACAATTAGTGCAGGCTTTTATATAATAGAGCCAAATTGTGAACTTGCCTATGAAGCAGTATATAGGATTTGCGACAGAGCTCTTTATGAGGCTAAGCAAAATGGCAGAAATCAAATCAAATTAGCTAATAAAAAGTAATTTTTAGATAAAATAGACTCAACCAAAATAAGATTATGAAAGATATAAAACATGATAGATGAACACGAAATACCAATAGGAAGCAGGCTCTACTTCGGCAAGAGTGCAAAACTAAAAAGAGAGATTGAGACAGTAGCAAGTCAGCTTCTAGAAAAAGATGGCTTTGAAGAGATAGTTACCCCTTTTTTCTCCTGCCATCAACATAAGAGTTTAGATGAAAAAGAGATTATCCGCTTTTCGGATGAGCAAAACAATCTAGTTTCACTTAGAGCTGACAGTACGCTTGATGTTGTAAGGCTTATGACTAAAAGACTAGGGCGTAGTACAAAACAGAATAAATGGTTTTATATTCAGCCAGTTTTTAGGTATCCGAGTCTTGAAGTAAATCAGGTTGGTGCAGAGTTTATTGGCAATGATAACTTAGCTCAAAGCATAGAACTTTGTGGAGATATGTTTAAAAAATTTGATTTAAATCCTTTGGTACACATAAGTAATATAAAGATACCAAAGATAATCGCACAAGAGTTAAATCTAGATTTGGAAGTATTTGAGAGAGCAGAGCTTCAAAAAATACTCTCTTTGGGCATAGATTGGTTAGAAAAGCTCACATGTTTGCAAAATCCAAAAGATATAGACACGGTAATAGACCTAGTTCCACCTAGTATAAAAATCGAATTAGAGAGGATGAAAAATCTGTGTAGCTCTCTTGAGTATAATAATGTACTTATTTCCCCACTCTATTATGTTAAGATGAGATATTATGATAATCTTTTCTTTAGATTTATAGAGAAGAATAGCACTCTTGCAAAGGGTGGAAGCTATAAGAGCGAGGAGATAGAGTCAACAGGATTTGGACTCTATACGGACGCATTCATAGAAAATATAATGAGAGAATTAAAATGACAAACAGAAATTTCGTTTCGTGCAACAGTAGCGAGGAATTTTTATCGGACTTGTTCGATAAAAAGGGGACAGTAAAATGAATAAAGCAGACTTGATAGTAGGGATTCAGTGGGGA
>CAZXOZ010000015.1:0-20172 GCA_964642805.1 uncultured Sulfurospirillum sp.
AGAAGATATTGCAATAGATATTGATGAAAATTTAAAGTCCTTTAAAAGGTATTATGAGGTAGCTCAAAAAGAGGCTATTAACATAATAAATAAAAATTCAGTAGATGATGACGGTAGTGGCAGATTAGATGAATTATTATATCTATATAAAAAAGTTCAAAATAATTTTTTAACAGTAAACACTGATATTAAAAGAGAGATTTCACTTAAAACAGAGTTTATTAAAACGGCAACAGTGGAGATAATCTATCTCACAGTTGCTTATATGTTAGTCTTTACTATAGTCATATTTTTTGCATCCTACCTTATATATAAAGATTTTGATATACGCTTTAAAAAACTGAGTAAAAATCTGATAAAACTAGATTTTAAAAAGTCAACAAAAGAAGTTTTTACTCTTCATCAGGACGAATTAGGTAGATTATCTGAAGATATTGATATAGCTATAAAAGAGTTTGATAGTTTAGAAAAAGAAAAACGAGAGGTTGAAGAGATGGCTCAAATAGACCAGTTGACAAATCTATACAATAGGCACTATATGAAAAGCCTTTTTGATAGGTTAGATAGTGAAAGTGTACCATTTGGTGTAATACTATTAGATATAGATTATTTTAAGAGTATCAATGATACTTATGGTCATCAAGTTGGTGATATCGCTCTTGTTAAATTTTCAAAAATACTTAATCAAAGTACAAGAAAAAATGATATCATTGCTCGTTGGGGTGGTGAAGAGTTTTTGATTGTTGTATCAAATACTTCGGATGCTATGCTTATTGATATTGCAGAAAAAATAAGAGAAGCCATAGAGAGCACACTGTTTGATAAAGTAGGAAAAATTACTGCAAGTTTTGGGGTATCATCTTGTAGGTATGATTTGTCTAGTAAAGAAGCGATAGAGCTTGCAGATATTGCACTCTATAGAGCAAAAGAGGGTGGCAGGAATAGAGTTGAGCTATATCGCTAGATTGTAATAGGTTTGAAATAATATTGCAGTACAATTAAAAACTTTTAATAGGAGGTTTTTTATGAGAAATCATATAGTTATTTTAGAGGCTGAGGGTGGCGGAGATAAGTGGATCGATGGACATAGGCGAGATACTATGCCTATTGCAAATGCGATAAAAGAGAGAGGCTTTGAGGCCGAAGTTGTCTTTTTTCGAGATGAGTGGGATGATGAAGTATATAGATATATTTTAGATAGGGCTGATGCGGTTGTTGTTAGGATTAATCCTGGCAATTTATCAAATGGTGAAGAGAAGCTTTTTGATATGCTAAGGCGACTACATGACAGTGATGTGATTATATTAACTCATCCAAATACAATGATGAGGTTTGGTGCAAAGGATGCACTTGTTAAGCTTGTAGGCACTAATTTGGTGACTGATGATACCTATGCTTATTATAATTATGATGAGCTTAAGAGGAATTTTCCTAAAAGTATTTCGTATGGCAATCGTGTTTTAAAGCAAAATAGAGGTTCAACTGGTACTGGTATTTGGAGAGTTGAAATTGTTGATAAAAAGGTTGAGTATGAGCCAGGGGATACGCTTCCTATGGATACTGTTATAAAGTGTACTGAAGCAGTTGATAACCATGTTGAGTACAATACACTAGGTAAGTTTATAAAATTTTGTAAGCAGTATGTTGAGGGCGACAATGGAATGTTAGTTGATATGCGTTTTATGCCTCGTATTAGTGAGGGGGAGATTCGCATACTTATGGTGGCTTATGAGCCGATTTTTGTTGTTCACAAGAAGCCTACTGACGAGAAAGATGCTTTTTCGGCTACTATTGCTTCAGGCGCACAGTATACTTACTATAAGCCCGAAGAGTATAAGGAACTTGTAGATAGCTTTATAGGCTCAATATCTATGATTTCTGAAAAGCTTGGGAAGATAAAAAACCCACCGCTCATCTGGACTGCTGATTTTATGCTTGACAATGACGAAGATGGAAATGATACCTATGTATTAGGGGAGATGAACTGCTCTTGTGTAGGTTTTTTTACACACTTAGATGTCGGTATTCAAGAAAAAGTTGCTAATGAGGTGGCTAGAAGGATTAAAGGAAAGCACTCGGCTTAAGTATATTTTAGCTACAATCCTTTTTATAAAACTGAAAGGGATTGTACTTGATACTCTATATTCATGGGTTTAGAACTACTCATAATTCATATAAGGCAGAAATATTAAAAAGTCAATATTCAGGCAAGATTATCTCGTCTGACCACTCTTTTATGCCTAATAAGGCTATTGAAGACCTCGAATATATTGTAAAAACAAAAAACATTAGAGGGATTATTGCAAGCTCTATTGGTGGATATTATGGCACATATTTATCTAAAAAGTATAATCTTAAAATAGTTTTAGTCAACCCATCTGTAAAGCCATACGAGACAACCAAAAAATATCTTGGTGAAAATGAGAGACAAGATGGCACAAAGTTTGTTTGGACGGATATGCACCTAAAAGAGCTAGAAAATTTTAAAGTTGACAATATTGCAAAAGAGAATTTTTTTCTATTTCTACAAAAGGGAGATGATATTTTGGATTATCGTGTAGCTTTAGACAAATATAGAGGCGTAGAGATGATAGTGGAAGAGGGTGGAAATCATAGATTTAAGGGGCTAGAGCGATTTTTTGATGAAATTTCAGCTTTTTTAGATATTTAAATTAAAGGAGAAGTGATGGCAAGTGTATTATTACCATTAGCAAAAGGGTTTGAAGAGCTTGAAGCAGTTGCACTTATAGATGTTATGCGAAGAGGTGGCATTGAAGTTGTAGTGGCCTATCTTGATGAGAACTTAGTTTTAGGTGCCAACGGCATCACTATTCAAGCAGACACCTCTATTAAAGATGTGATTTTTGATGATTTTGATATGATGGTGCTTCCAGGCGGGGTTGATGGCACTTATGCACTAGCTCAAAATAAAAAAGTTCTAGAGCTTCTACAGGAGTTTAAAAAGACAAAGATAGTTGGAGCTATTTGTGCAGCACCACTAGTTCTTAAAAAAGCTGGAGTTCTTGGAAGTAGTTATACTTGTTATCCTGGTTTTAAAGATGAGATAAATCATAATGGATACCGCGATGACTTAAAGGTAGTTGAGGACGGCAATGTTTTAACCTCTCAAGGGCCTGGAACTGCAGTTTGCTTTGGACTTGCGATTGTTGAGAGACTAGTTGGTAAAGAGACATCTAAACAGATAAAAGATGGGATGCTACTTAGCTACTGCTAGTCAATAGTAGTAAAAAATTCGGGGCGGTACTCAAAGTGCATGGTGTCGTAGTGATACCACCTACCACCCCAGATAAATCCATGTTTTTCAAATGTATCAATTATGGCTTTTGGGATTTTATTTCTATATGAGTAGCTCTGATCCCACTTCCAATAGCTTGACTCTTTGATGTTAAGGTCAATCGCTATACCAAAACTATGACTGCTTAGCCTGTTGGTGTTAAGTATGTTTCGATAGTTAAAAGTTCCTGCGATATTGGTTAAAAATCTATCATAATCTTTTGGAAGCTTCTTAAGCTCATATACCACTTTTTGAAGTTGTCTTGCGGCATTTTGATTTGCGTTAAATAGAACTTTTGAGCCATCTACCCACTCTACATGTACAAGGTTTTTTTCGATATCCTCTTTACTCTTCCCGTAAAGCTTTTTTAGTAGTGTTTCATTTCTAAATCTGCCAGAGTCGTGAGTTGGAGCCTTTAGAGATGTAAATGCATCATACTCGATAGAGATAGTATCTTTTATGCTTGGATTATCTAGCATCTGTTTGAAAGTTTTTTCTACATGGTCGTGATATTTAAGAGTGCTATTGTTGTCAAAATAGAGTCGGTTCTCTTTTAGTTTTACTATGCTTGGGTAGACTCTAACAAATGCATTTTGCATAAAAGCAGGCATATCAGGCTTTATAAGTATCCCCTCAACTCTATCTATCAAAAGTGAACCATCTTTGACATTACTTAGATTTTCGCCTATATGCAAATCAGAAACTATGGCTCTACCGACTACATGCCTACCCTCAACACCCCTTGTCTGTGTTCTTATGCCCCATATATTGTGAAGAACCATAGCTCGATTGTTTGACTCACCGACATAGAGCATCACATGACCTCTAAGATACAAAATGGTTAAAAAAGCTATGCCATGCTCTAGTATCATCTCGTTTTTCTCCCGGTTATTAAGCCCTTTTAGAGAGAGGTACTCTCCTGCATTTTTTTGAGCTGCTGAGTTTCTTGGAAGCCATAAGCCAAATGGTATAAAAAAGTCTCTAGTCATAGATGAGCAGTCTCTATTTCGCATATATCCGCCCCAGCCATACTTCTCTTTTAAAAGCTCACTACTTACAAGTAGAGTACTCTCTTGATTGAACTTTATTGGCATGGTTTTAGCTTGAGTTTTTGGTATACGAACCGCTACTTTATTGCCAAATCTTGTGTACATGTAGGAGTAGAAAAAATCATCACTCTCTTTTGTTTTTGGAAACTGTGCTCCTAGTTTTACATGCAGAAGATACTCTTGAGTGTTGGTATATATGGGGCTATTGTCATTAAGGATAACAATCTTCTTCGCCTTTTTAAGCTCGCTTCTATTTTTAGCATCTATAAGTGCAAAACTACTACGATGTAACCAGCCAAATGAGATAGGATTCTGCACAAAAGCCCAAGCCCCATCAGTAGAGTAGTGAGATATGAGCAAAGGGGTGTTTACATGTAGGCGACTGTTTTGCATATAGTCAAACGGATAACCCTCTCCAGCCTTTAGCGGGTCTCTAAAAAATGGCTTAAAAGTAGGCAGATTTCTCATCTGAGTATCTTCAGTTGTTATGGCATAATCTATACTTTGATTGAACCTCTCAAAGTTTGTAGAGTTTATGATACTTTTTACACTCTCTTTATCCCAAAGCAAAAGGTTTTCAGCAAAATATCTATCCTCTCTACTGTAGGCTCTATTTGCCCAAGATGCTACTTTTTTGCTTATCTTCATAGAGTCAGCACTCCAAGGCAAAAACTCCCTAGAGTTGAAACTCTGCATATCTACATGTAGAGGCTCGACATACTTAACAAAAGAGTCAGTTTTTTGCTCATGTATTAGTAGTTGTGGCTCTTCTTGGGAACATCCTGCTAGTAGTAGTAAAAAAATTAAGAGCATAAAAAGTTGTTTCATAAATGGTATAATAGCTAAAATATAGATAGTTTTTATGAGAAACTGCTAAGTTTTACACTTAAGGTAGGATTATGAGTGAGATATTGGGTATTGTTATTATTGGGCTTTTTGTTTTTAGCGTTTTTTTATACCTCCAGTATAGAAAAAAGATTAAAGCTAATGATGAGCTAAAGAGTAGATTAAGTAGAAGTGATATTGAGCTAGCAACCCATAAAGAGAGAGTTGCATATCTTGATGATACATTGCAAAAGATAGAAGATTTAGAGGAGCGTATAAAAGAGAAACAGCTTGAACTCTTAAACACAAAAGAGGACTCCTCTAGCTACAAGGCTTCACTTGATGAGCAAAAAGATAAGTATAGTGAGTTTTTGATAGCTAGCGATACTCGAATTAGTGAGTTAAAAGCAGATAAAAAAGAGCTACAAATTCAAGTAAATCAAGATAGAGCTACAGTATCGCAACTTCAAACAAAGCTAGAAGAGCAAAACAAAGCTATGAAAGAAAAAGTGCAACTTCTGCAAAACAGTGAAGCAAAACTAAAGACAGAGTTTGAAAACTTAGCAAGCAAAATATTTGACAGCAATAGTAAAAAATTTGCACAACAAAATCAAGAGAGTCTAGGGCATATACTCAATCCTATGCAACAGCAATTAACTGATTTTAAAAAAAGAGTTGAGGATGTGTATGACAAAGAGGCTAAAGATAGAAGTGCTTTGCAAGGTGAGTTAAAACTCTTAAAAGAGCTAAATCAAAAGATGACAACAGAGACAACAAATCTAACCAAAGCACTCAAGGGTGACAGTAAAAAACAGGGCAAATGGGGTGAGGTGGTGTTAGAAAATGTACTTGAGAGCTCAGGACTTAGAGAGGGGTACGAGTACAATAAAGAGATAAGTTTAAGAGATGATGAAGATAGGCTTTTTCGCCCTGATGTGATAGTAAATCTTCCTGATAGCAGACACATAATCATAGATGCAAAAACATCACTTACGGCTTATAGCGAGTATATAGCATCAGATGATGAAGCAGACAGGCAGGTGCATGTAAAGAGTCACATCAGGTCTATGAAAGAGCATATAAAGGGTTTGAGCAGTAAAAAATACGAAGATTTACCAAAGATAAATAGCTTAGATTTTATTTTTATGTTTGTACCGATTGAGAGTGCTTTGCTGCTTGCTATGGAGAGTGATATAACTCTATATGATGAAGCATTTAAACAAAAAATTATACTTGTTAGCCCCACAACACTTTTAGTTGCACTTAGAGCGGTAGAGAACACTTGGCGATATGAAAGACAAGCGCAAAGTATAGAGGAGGTCTATAAAAGAGCTGAAGAGCTATATAAAAAGTTCAATGGTTTTGTAGAAGACTTAAAGAGAGTAGGCAAAGGACTTGAGAGTGCGAATGATAGTTACAATGAAGCATTTAAAAAACTAAGCACAGGAGGCGGAAACCTTGTAAGGCAGGCGACACTGTTAAAAGAAGTCTCTAATATAAAGCCTAAGAAAGAGATAGATAGCGTTTTAGTAGATGGAGCTAAGATGGATGTTTTAAAAGACAAAATATAGAGTGTAAAAGGATTTTAGTTGGAGCTACTAGAAAAAGTTAAAAAACTACTAGAGACAAAAAACATACTGCTTACTGGTGGTGGGGGAGTTGGTAAGAGTTACTTGACGACTGAGATTATAAGCTCGCTTAGAAGAGAGGCGAAGCAAGTTGTGGTTTTGGGTAGCACTGGGGTGAGTGCTGTTAATGTTAATGGGCATACGATTCATAGTTTTTTTTGTTTTGGAATCTCAAATAGTCTTAAGGAGATGAAAAAAAATGATAGATATACAAAAAACAGAGTCAAAGAGCTAAATAAGATACTTTTTAGTGCTGATTTGCTTGTGATTGATGAGATTAGTATGGTTAGTGCTGATTTGATGGAGATGATACTGCATAGGCTTAAAGGGGGTAGTTTTGAGGGGAGACTGCTTTTTGTTGGAGATTTTTTTCAGCTTCCCCCTGTAAAATCAAGAGTGAACCTTGACTCTTTATTTGGAGACCTAGAGTTTGCTTTTGAGAGCTCGGCTTGGGAGTTTTTTGACCCTTATGTGGTGGAATTGACTCGCACTAAAAGAACTCAAGATGAGAAGTTTTTTTGGATATTGAATCGCATTAGAGTTGGTGAGCTTAATGATGAAGTTGGTTCTTATCTTGAGGGGCTTAGGGAAAATCTACATGTAAGAGGTGAAAATCCAACTATACTTTATGGCAGAAATAAAGAGGCTGATGTAGTCAACCTGCAAAGACTTGAAGAGCTAAAGAGTGAGCCCGTTCTACTAAAGGCAAAAGAGAAAGTGCATATACAATCTCTACATGTAAAGAAGATTGAGAGTTGGAAAAAAAATCTTCCAGTGCCCGCTGAACTTACTTTAAAAGTCGGAGCTAATATACTTTTTTGTACAAATAGATGGGGTTCATACTATAATGGCGAAAGGGGTGAAGTCATGAGGCTTGATGACAATGAGGTTATAGTAGAAAAAAGTAATGGTAAAATTGTACAAGTAAAAAGAGCAGAGTATACTTTAAGTGAGACCATAACTCTAAATAGCAAAATTAAAGAGAAGCCTTTAGTGAGTTTGGAACAATTTCCATTAAAGCTTGCTTATGCTATAACTATACATAAATCGCAAGGCATGAGTATAGATTCATTGGTTTGCAATATAGACAATATCTTTGAAAAGAGTCAGTTTTATGTGGCAATCAGCAGAGCAAAAGATCCTAAAAAACTACTTCTAGACTATAGCTACAATAGTTTTCCAAATCATATAAGAAGATGTATACAGGTTTCCCCAAAGGTAAGAGAGTTTTACAATAACAGCAAAGCAGATAGGATTGAAGAGGATACTCTTTTTTGACGATTTATACGAAAGGAATTTATGATGAATATAGATAACTCATTTATGTATAGTGCATATACAGTAAAAAACTCTCAACAAAAGATTGGCGACAGTAAAGACTTGAGTGTTAGAGATATATCAAATCAGCACTTAATCAACTATCAAACACAAATTATCAGTGAGACAAAAGCGGAAACTAGAAGACAAGCAGATGTACTAAATCTAGCTGATATAGGCTATCAAGGCAATCCCATAGGGGAGTTAACTCAAGCAGAAGCACAAGAGCTTATGGGTGAAAATGGTTTTTTTAGTATAGCTCAGACGAGTGAGCGCATAGCAAATTTTGTTCTTATGGGTGCTAGTGATGACACAGAAAGACTTAAGTCTGGACGAGAAGGGATTTTGCAAGGATTTAAAGAGGCTGAAGTTTTATGGGGTGGTGAGCTCCCTGAGATTAGCCATAAGACATTGAGTAGGGCTTTAGAGATGATTGACATAAGATTAAACTCTCTTGGGGCTTCGATTTTGGACTCTAATGCGTAAGATATTTTTAATACTTCTGTTTGGTGGATTAGTTTTGCAAGCTGGCGAGATTCTACATGTAGAGAATTTTAAGGCAAGTATATTTAGTAAGCACTCAAAAGAGCCTGTTAAGGTTGAGTTTTCTCTAATTTTTGAGGGGCGAGATGTTGATACTTATGATTTTAAAATTGTAGATGCACTCAATATCGTTGTAGGGAGTTTTTTTGTTGAAAGCTTGTTGACTTCAAAGGGAAAAGAGGGGTTAAAGCAGGGAATTATAAACTATGCTAGAGATAAGCACAGCATAGACATAGATTATATTTTTATTCAGAAGCTAAATATTGTAAACAATATCACTGCAAGAGTGATAATAGATGAGCTTAGAAGAGAGGGGTATATAAGAAAGTAATATTATCAAGCAAAGCTCGCTATAGTGGTAGGGGATAAATCCCCTAAGTAGGACTTTTCGAGAAATAAGTTAGGCTATTTTTGGATTCGGCTCTCCTAGATAAAAGCCTTGAGAGTAATCAGCACCCATCTCTTTTACTTTTTGATATATCTCCTCGCTGTGTACATACTCGGCGATAGTTTTACTGCCTAATTTTTTGGAAAATGCGATGATGGCTTCTGTAATTATGCGTGAGTTTTCATCTTTATCTATATTTTTTATTAAACTTCCATCTATCTTTATAAAGTCTGCATTTAGAGCGATTATATGTTCAAAGTTAGCATAGCCTGTTCCAAAATCATCAATTGCAACTTTTGCACCATATCTTTTAATATTTTTTATAAACTCTTCAATAGCTATGTAGTCTTTAATCTCTTCTGACTCTGTGATTTCAACGATAAATCGTTCTGGGTGAGGAAATTTATCTAATTTGTTATATATGTATGACGGTATCTCCTTATCATTGATATCTTCAACTGTTATGTTTATAGAAAAGTCGTACTGTGGTAGATTTTTAAACTTTTCAAGTGTTTTGTCAAGCACAATTTTAGTAATTTGTGTATATAATTTTGCTTTTTTTGCAATATCTAAAAAGTGAAATGGAGATATAACTTTACTATCGGAGCCTATCATTCTAACAAGAGACTCATATTTTATGGTTGTGCCAGTCTTGTTATCAATTATTGGTTGAAAGTAGGTAACTATACGACCTCTATCAATAGCATCTTTTATTCTGTTTATCCACTCCATATTGCTTTTGTAGTCTAGGGCTATATTTGTATTGTTTTTATAGAGTAAGAATTTTTTATTGGTACTTTTTGCTATTTTTTTGGCCAATAGTGCATTTGTGAGTAGATTTTTATAGTCGCCCTCTGTTTTATAAAACGCAATGCCTCCACAAGCAGTAATGCTAATACTTTTTTCAGGCTTTGAAAACATAGTCTCCTCTTCAATGTACTCTATAGCCTCTTTCATAATCTCTTGCGCACTTATAGTCGTAAGCATGCCTTGCTTGAAGAGTAATAAAAAATCATCAGCATTAAGTCTATAGAGCTTTGAGCTTGTAGTTTTAGCAACACTACTTAAGAGAAGCGCTATATGCTTTAGTGTTTCATCTCCCTTTTTAGTACCATAAAAATCATTTAAACCAGTAAAGTCATCAATGTTAATATAGAGTAGAGTAGGATTCAAAAAAGTCTTTAAATCCTCAAGTAGCTGATTTCTGTTTGGCAAGCCTGTCAATAAGTCAACTTTTTGCTTTTTAATCTCCTCTTTGCTCTTTTCAAGTTCAGTTATATCATGTCTTACTGCAATATACTCAACAGTTTCTCCATTGCTACCAAGGATTGGAATAACTGTAGCATCTACTATATAGAAACTCCCATCTTTTTTTCTGTTTTTTACTACACCATGCCAAACTTTTTTAGCTTTTATAGCCTCCCACATTTCCTTAAATGCAAATTTTGGCATATCAGGATGTCGAACAATATTGTGTGGCTTTCCAATAAGCTCTTTTTTACTATAGCCCGATATATCACAAAAGAGTCTATTTGCATAAGTAATAATCCCCTTAAGATTAGTTTTAGAGACGATGCTAGTCTCATCTATTGCCATCTTGTAGCCATCAAGAAAAGAGATATTTTTTCTTAGTTTTTGACTCATGTTGTTAAAAGCTAAAAGAGCATTGCCTATCTCATCTTTTGTATCCGCTTTTAGATGGATATTGGTTTCACCTTTAGCGATCATTTCAGATGCATTTTTAAGCTTCATCAGACTTATTGTAACCGATCTATAAAAAGCGGTAAAAATATATAGGGCAAGTAGCAGTATTGCAAACAGACCTACTAAAGCTAATATGAAGTTTATGTGCATTGTCTTTTGTAGCTCTTCGACGGTTTTTTTATACTCCAAAGAGAGTGCTTTATGCAACTCATTATACTTATCTATAGCGATTGTAGCTTTTACAAAAAGAACTTCACTGTTATATGCTGGAATTTTTACAATTATTATATTTTTTTTAATAATATTTAATAGGTTGGTTAGTTTGCTTGAAGCTAGTATATTGCTTTTATGAATTGTTTTTAAGTCTAGTGAGTGAAGTAAGTCGTGATTACTTATTAAGTCTTTTTGTAAAGATTTAATGAGAACATAAAGAGAGAGTATTCTCTCCTTATTGTCTCTCAAAATCTCTTTTTTTGTAAAATACTTTGCTGTTATAGCTCTCATCTGCCCTATACTCTCTTTTAGAAGAGGTAGCTTTTCTTGTATTATAAGAGCTACATGATTTATTTTTCTATTTTTACTACTAAGAAATAGTGTTTCTGCAGAGATATCTTTAAAAGCCCTAGTAAGCATTGAGATGGTATCGGTATGAACTTCAAAGAGAGCCTCTTGGTTGCTACCAAGTGTGATTCTATCAAAATAAACTAGCCTAAGGCTACTTAATGCTTCAATAAATTTTTTATTGTTTTTAAATATAGCTAAATTTTTATTGTCAAACTCTATTAAGTGAAAGATTTTTTCATCTATCTTTTTTTCACTATTTAAGATATCATTACTAAAATATATATTACCACTCAAATAGCAAATAGTAAGTTCTCGATGCATCTGTATGGAGTAAACTAGGTCATAGATAAGTCTGTTGTATGATAAGCCAATAAGTTGATTGCTATAAAGATTTTTTCTCTCAATATAGTTTGAAAGTGTTGTATATGAAGGTAGGATGAGAAGCGTAAAAAGTACTGAAACACAGAGGATTATCTTAAGTTTAAATGGCAGTCTGTTCATAAATGAAACCGCTGGAGAGACTATTTTATCAAACACCTAAAAATCCTTTGGTAGAATTGTAGCATAAAAACTACTGCTTGATTAGATCAAAATCACTAGGAATTATAATTTTAAATAAAGAATCATCTAAAAAGGCATTGCTAGTTTGGTTGAAGAGCTCTAGAGTTACTCGGTTTTCTAGCCTATCGGTGTATGAGATATGAACTATCTTATCATTCTTCACATGTATGGTGTATGTTATGTCATCGTAGGTGGCTTCATAGGTATTTTTGTCTGTTCTATTTGCACCTCTTAAAATCTCTGTTAGGCTTGGAATGTTTTGTAAATTTGTAATTATCACTTGCTCTAATTCTGGTTCAACAATTGTTACTTGGTTTTGATTAAAGTATATCTTTTTTTCTACAGGAGTTTTATATATCCAAAGGGCTTTTCCTTTAGAGGTGGCATAAAAACTTCCTGTATATACTATATTTGAGCTCTCCTCGCTTGTGATAGTCTGTTTAAACTCACTACTAATGGTCTCAAAGTCAAGCACTCCAGCAACCAACATGCTAAAGCTAAATAAAAAAGTGATAATAACTCTCATTGTTTATCCTAAAATCTATATTGATACCATAGTTTTATCAAAATAATAGTAAAGATATGATAAAATTAACCTCTTTAAAGAGAAATATTAGAGGAAAATATACATGTTTGGTATTGTAGATAAGATTTTTGGAACACAAAATGATAGAATAGTTAAAAAATATAGAGGTCAAGTGGAGCAGATAAATGCACTTGAGCCAACTTATGAAAAGATGAGTGATGATGAGTTAAAGTCCATATTCAATGGTTTTAGAGACGAAGTGAAAAACAACACAAAAACTACTAATGACTTACTGAATGATATATTTGCTATCACTAGAGAGGTAGGCAAAAGAACAACTGGTATGAGAATTTTTGATGTCCAGCTTCTAGGTGGTATAGTTTTAAATCAAGGCGATATAGCTGAAATGAAGACAGGCGAGGGTAAAACACTTGTAGCAACACTTCCTGTTGTGCTCAATGCCATGAGCGGAGATGGCGTACATGTAGTTACGGTCAATGACTATCTTGCCAAGCGTGATGCTAATGATATGTCTGCTATATACAATTTTTTGGGTCTTAGTGTCGGGGTTATAACAGCCAGTAGTGAAGAGGACAGAAAAGAGCAGTATGATTGTGATATAACCTATGGAACAAACAACGAGTATGGCTTTGATTTTCTTCGTGACAATATGCGATACTCTTCAAGTGAGAGAATGCAGAGAAATCATAATTTTGCCATTATAGATGAGGTTGACTCTATCTTGATTGATGAGGCTAGAACTCCTCTTATCATCTCTGGTCCAACTGATAGATCTCTCGATGGGTACAAGAGAGCTGATGGAGTTGCACTGAAACTAAAAAGAGATAAAGACTTTGAGGTAGATGAGAAAAATAGAACAGTATCTTTAAGTGAAAAGGGCAATGAGAGGGCTGAGGAGCTTTTTGAGGTAGATAATCTTTATAGCATGGAGAACGCAATACTCTCTCACCATCTTGACCAAGCACTAAAGGCTAGGTATCTTTTTGAGATTGATGTTGACTATGTGGTAAAAGATGGCGAGATAATCATAGTTGATGAGTTTACTGGTCGTCTTAGTGAGGGTAGAAGATTCAGTGAGGGTCTTCATCAAGCGATTGAAGCAAAAGAGGGCGTTGTGATAAAAGAGGAGTCACAAACCCTAGCTGAGATAACTTTTCAAAACTATTTTAGACAGTATAAAAAACTCTCCGGCATGACAGGAACTGCACAGACTGAAGCGACTGAGTTTTCTGAGATATACTCTCTTGAAGTTATCTCTATTCCAACAAATCTACCGATGATAAGAGATGATAAGAATGATCTTATATATAAAACTGAAAAAGAGAAGTTTGAAGCTGTAATTTTAGATATAAAAAAGCGTCGTAAAAAAGGACAGCCTGTTCTTGTAGGTACTGCATCTATCGAGAAGAGTGAGCTTCTACATGAGCTCTTAGTAGCTGCAAAAGTTCCTCATACTGTACTAAATGCCAAAAATCATGAAAAAGAGGCACAAATAGTAAAAGATGCGGGAGCTAAGGGGGCTGTTACAATCGCAACAAACATGGCTGGTCGTGGTGTTGATATCAAGCTTTCTGATGAGATGAAAGCACTTGGTGGACTCTATATCATCTCAACAGAGAGACACGAGAGTAGACGGATTGATAATCAGCTTCGTGGTAGGTCTGGAAGACAAGGGGATCCTGGTGAGAGTAGATTCTATCTAAGCCTTGAAGATAGTCTACTTCGTATTTTTGGCAGTGATAAGATTCGCTCTATCATGGAGAGATTGGGTATTGAAGAGGGTGAGCATATAGAGTCTAGGATGGTTACTCGTGCGGTGGAAAATGCTCAAAAAAAAGTAGAGCAGATGCACTATGAGTCAAGAAAGCATCTTCTTGAGTATGATGATGTAGCAAACGAGCAGAGAAAAACTATATATAACTATAGAAATAATCTCCTAAATAAAGAGTACGATATAGGAACAAAACTTGATGAAGTAAGAGTAGAGTATGTTCAAAATGTTCTATTTCGTGTAGAAATCTATGAGAGCAGTATAAAAGAGGAGTTTGATTTAGATAGTCTAGTCTCGCTTTTAAAGGCTGATATGCAAGAGGAATTTACTAAGGAAGAGCTAAAAGAGCTTGATTTAGATGAGATAGTTTCACATGTAGTAAAGACTTTGAAAGATAATTTTGACAAAAAGATGTCAGTTGTTGATGATGAGCAGCGCCGAGAAATATGCAGAATACTATACTTGCAGGTGCTCGATAAGACATGGAGAGACCATCTCTATCAGATGGATATACTAAAAACTGGTATAGGGCTTCGTGGATACAATCAAAAAGACCCACTAACAGAGTATAAAAAAGAGAGCTATGGTCTTTTTATGGAGCTGGTTGAGCAGATAAAGTTTGAGAGTATTAAGACTCTTCATCTTGTTCAGCTAAGAGATGAAAAAGAGGAGCAAGAGAGACAGGCGATGGCTCAGATGATAGCTCGTATGGAGGCTGAGAATTCGGAAGGCATGAAAATGGAGCATGCAAGTATATCAAGCGAGCCACTAGTAGAGAAAAAAGTGCCTAGAAATAGCCCATGCCCTTGTGGAAGTGGCAAAAAATTTAAGCAGTGTTGTGGTAAAAGTGGACCAAAAAAAGGCATCCTTGCTTAGTAGATATCTTGTTAGAAAATACTTAAGATTTGATAAATCTCAACCTTTTATAGCTATAAGTGCATTTTTAGCTTTTTTTGGGGTAGCGATTGGATTGATGGTTCTTATGGTTGCTATGGCTATTATGAACGGTTTTAGCAAGGAGTTTGAGAGAAAGCTTTTTATCATGAACTATCCCCTGTCAATACATTCAAATAGTTTTCAAATGATAAAAAGTGATGATGTTGAAAGACTTGCTAGTAAATTTCCTGAGCTTATATTTAGTCCATATATTTCATCACAAGTTCTTTTAAAGAAAGGTCGTAAACTAGAGGGAGGCTTGCTCTTTGGTGTTGATTTTGAAAAAGAGAAAAAGATAAATAGTGTTCTAAGAGATGGAATTGGTGATACAGAATTAGGCAAATTTGATATTGTGGTTGGTAGACAGATAAAGGAGGACTACTCTCTTGAGCTTGGTGAAAAACTAACTGTTGTATTTACTCAAAGTAGCCCCGGTGGACTCTCTTTGATACCAAAAATGAAACGCTTTACATATAAGGATTATTTTGAATCGGGGCTTATCGCTTATGATAAGCTCTACATGTACACGACTATTGAGAGTCTTTCAAAGGTATTGAGGTACGAAAAGGGGACATATGATGGCATACATATATATAGTGATAGACCTTTTGAGGATATTGAGAGAATAAAAGAGGTGCTTCCTAGTTATTTTACTGTAGTGGGTTGGTGGCAGATGAATGCTAACTTTTTTTCTGCTCTCGCTCTTGAAAAACGAGCCCTTTTTATAGTTTTGATGCTTATTATTCTCGTAGCATCTCTAAATATTATCAGCTCACTTTTGATGACTGTTATGAATAGAAGAAAAGAGATAGCTCTTCTTCTCTCGCTTGGTGTATATAGAGATGAGATAAGAAAAACATTTTTCTATTTAGGCATTATCATAGGTGGTGGAGGTATTGTTTTTGGGATTGGGCTCGGGTTTTTATCCCTGTATGCTTTAGGTTCATTCGATCTGATTAATTTGCCTCCAGATGTTTATGGCACTTCTAAACTACCGCTAGAGCTCTCTGTAACAGACTTTAGTATGATAGTTGTTGGTACAGCTATTGTAGTAGCTCTATCCTCTTTCTATCCAGCACATAAAGCTACAGCAGTAGATGTTTTAGATACTCTTAGAAATGAGTAACTATAGCAGTTTTGCAATATCCTTGCAGTTGGTCTCTATAAGCTCTTGAAGTTTTTTTAGAAGAGTTTTTGCATTTTTGCCATCTTCGGGAAATGTTACTACACTATCTTCAGACTTTTGGTCTAAAAAGTCTTGAATTCCAAGCAGAAGATCATTTGCACCATTCCAATCAGTGTTTGGCAGCATAATAACAAAACCTTTTTCAACTTTAAAAAGAGCATCTGTTTGTCTTAGTAGTTTTTGAAAAATTTTTACAATATCTGCTCTTTTTTTATCTCCTAGTGAAAAATAAATTATAGAAAATGGAGCTTCATCTGTAATCCCAAACCTCTCTAGTAGTGCTATGTGGTGATCAACTAGAGAAGCCAGATCTTTTTTGATAAAAGTTATGCTTGACACTATGTCTCCTTTAAATTTGATTTTTATATTTTACAATAAATTCTCTATTTTTTCAAAGTTAAAATAGTTTAGACCATTTTTGTGATAGTACTTTAGCTCTAAATTATGTGCTTTAGCTATACAGTCAACTATATATAGTCCTAATCCAAAACTTTGATGTGAGTTTTTCTCTTGAGTAAATGGCTGTATATAGTGCTCAAGCTTATGTATAAGTTGAATACCCCTACTTATAAAGGAGACTCTATCTCTCGTTGCAGTTATAATAATAGAGCTATCTGTTGAGTATTTTATGCCATTATCGATAAGATTTTTTATAGCCGTTGTAAAGAGTCTAAAGTCTACACTAAGCACCAAAGAGCTATCTATGTCAAGCTTGACTGATTTTACAGGAACCATGGCTATGCTTATCGCTTCATCTATGATTTCTACTAGCCTCGCAGGCCTTACATTTTGTATTCCAGAACCTGATGTAATCTGCTCTATGGATACAAACTCATTGATAAGCTCTTCAAGTTTTTTAAAAACACTGATAAGTCTATCTTTATGCTTGCTACTCTCAATCATCTCAGTGCTTATTCTGCCTTTTGTGATTGGAGTTTTAAGCTCATGCATGATATTTCTTAAAAAGAGTTGCCTAGAGTTATTGAGTTTTTTAATTTGCTCAACAGCATGCTGAAATGAGTTAGATACTTGCGAAATTTCATCTTCACCATCTCTTATGCAGTTTATATTTAAGTTCCCATCTGCAAACTTATTCATCTCTCTTTTTAGTCGCCTTAAAGGCTTAATCTTCCTAATGGTAAATATATATGAAGTGATTATAACAAGGAGTATAAATCCAAATATTATTTTTATAACATCATATCGGTGAGGCTGATAGTCTTCATCTTTAAACAGTAGAGTATAGTCTTCATTCTCTATGAGGAGATAGTGATATTTTTTATATTTAAGTATGGAGCTATTTCCTATTTTGCTCTCTATTTTTTGTATCGTTTCAGACCGCTCTATGATATACTCTTTTATGTTATCATTATCAATTTTTCGCATTTTATAGTCTCTGATTTGTTCTTGTAGCTCCTCATCACCAATAAAGTTATTGAGATGAAAGAGTGTAGCCCTAGCAATTATGGAGTACTTTGTATTGAGCTTCTCGGTATATTGCTGTTTGTCATACTCCAAAAGAAACATTACTGCTAAAAATATACTTACCAATGAGAGAATAAATGTAAAAGTAATACTAGCAAATATTGATGATCTACTAAATGGAATCATTTTAGGAGTTTATATCCTATGCCCCTAACGGACTGTATATACTTTGGATATTTTGAATTTTCACCTAGCTTATGCCTAACCCTTCCTATGATTACATCTATGCTTTTGTTTGATGTCTCTTCGCCAATAGAGTCTACATTGTAGATAAACTCTTCTCTAGAAACAACCCCACCATCTTTTTTTATAAGATAACTAAGTATTTCATACTCTGCCCCAGTCAAATTAAGCTCACTTCCAAAAAATTTTATGATCATTGATTTTTCACAAACTACCAAATCTTTTTGTCTGCTTTTGGTTTCGTTACTTACGCTATCACCTTGCTGATTGCGTCTTAGCAGACTTTTGATTCTCGCTTGAAGCTCCATAGGATTATATGGCTTTGGTAGATAGTCATCTGCTCCATTATCTAGTGCAGTAACTTTATCTGTAATATCATGGCGAGCAGAGGAGATGATGATAGGAGTTGAGTGTTTTTTTCTTATCTCTTTGCAAACTTCAAGCCCATCAAGCCCTGGAAGAGTTAAGTCAAGGATAATCAAATCAAAGCTCTCTATATTAAGAGTTGAAAGCCCAATAAACGGGTCTTCAACGGTAGTAACTTTCATATCAAACTGCTCTAAGTACTCCGCTAAAATCTCTGCTAGTTCAAGGTCATCCTCTATCATCAAGATATCTATCATCTTTTCTCTCTTTTTTAAAGATAGAGGATTATACCATTTACTTGATTACTATAGGTTTATGATACCCACCTCTATTTACAAAGAGAACTTTTCTCTCTTTTTTCTTGAGTGCTTTTTCTACATCAGCAGAGTTTTTTATAATCATTTGATTGATTTGAACGATAATATCGCCATACATAAAACCAAGCTCATACGCATCTGAGTCGATTTGAACTCCTGATACAAAAACACCACTTACATGGCTTGGAATTCTGTATTTAGCTCTTAATTTATCATTTAATTCCTGTAGGCTTAAACCTTCAATGTATGCCATTTTTGTGGATGGATCTAGACTTTTATCCATATTCGCTAAAACAATTTTCGCACTTTTAATCTCTCTATCTCTTTCAAATCTGATTTCTATACTCTTTCCTGGAGTTTTATTTCCTACGGTTGTTTTAAGATCGTTTGCATCCTTAATCTCTTTTCCATCAATCTCAATTATCAAGTCACCTAGCTTCAATCCAGCTCTTTGAGCAGGAGAGTTTTTCTCTACATTTAGTATGAGTGCTCCATTTTGAGACCTATATACCTCTTTGAGCTCACTCGTAAGGTCTGATATAGATACTCCTATATACCCTCTATCAATCCTACCATCCTCAACAAGAGAGACTGCGACATGCTTTACCATCTTTGATGGGATAGCAAAGCCTATGCCATCATTGCCTCCACCTCGTGAAAGAATTGCACTATTGATTCCTATTAGAGCACCTCGACTATCAACTAAGGCGCCACCAGAGTTTCCAGGATTGATTGAAGCGTCTGTTTGGATAAAATTTTCATACTTATTTAGTCCAATACCAGTTTTATTTAGAGCTGATATGATGCCTTTAGTGACTGAACTACCGACTCCAAAAGGGTTTCCTAGAGCAAAAACTAAATCCCCCTCTTTGAGGTTTTCAGAATTGGCAAACTTCACAGCTCTAAGATTTTTTGCTTCTATTTTTATAACAGCTAAGTCTGTTTTTGGGTCAAGTCCAATAACTTTTGCAATATACTCTTTGTTTTTACCCGCAAGAGTAACTACAATCTCATCAGCATTTTCGACTACATGATTATTTGTAATGATATATCCATCACTAGATATAATTACACCAGAGCCTAGTGAGTGAGCCCTTCTTTTTTGTGGAACATTTGGAAATGATTGACCAAAAAATTCTCTAAAAAGTGGATGATTCATCATTGGGTGCTGCTGACTTCTTTGCTTTATCTTTGTAGTCGTAGATATGTTAACAACACTGTGAATTACCTCTTTGATTGATTTGTTGTATGATAGGACTATCTTATTATTTGATGGATATACTCTTTTTGAGTCGCTAGGCATACTCTCAATATTGATACTGCCTGCTAGAAGAGCTACTGCTGTTACGGTTGATAATAAAATGGTTTTTTTCATTCTAATGCTCCCTTTTTGTTATAAGTATAGTGATCTTAAGTTAATATTTGGTTAATATTTTCTACATGTAGTCTATATTTGACTTAATGAAAAATATGGGTGCGTAAAAACTTAAGCTAACTACGATACTAT
>CAZXOZ010000016.1:0-19675 GCA_964642805.1 uncultured Sulfurospirillum sp.
ATCTAACTCTTCTTGTTAGCTACTTTAGCAATTTACTTTAGGGTATTCGCTTGTGATGTGAATCCAAGAAGTATAATTCCTAACCCAAATAGATATATAGTAACATCTAAAGCACTAACTGACCTTACACACTTATTTCTCGAAAAGTCCTACTTTTCACAGAAACTCTTCACTTCGTGAAACCGCTATTTGCTAGTTTTCGTAGCTTTAGGGGTTGT
Source organism: uncultured Sulfurospirillum sp. (assembly GCA_964642805.1). Taxonomy (GTDB): domain Bacteria; phylum Campylobacterota; class Campylobacteria; order Campylobacterales; family Sulfurospirillaceae; genus Sulfurospirillum_A. Next base: position 219 of record CAZXOZ010000016.1, read on the forward strand.
AGGGGATTTATCCCTTGCACTATAGCGAGCTTTGCTTGATATAGTGCGTAAGGTCAGTTATATAAGGATTATTGAAGATTTAAGGGGGAGGGTTTTAAGGTGGCAACTGTCCCCATTTTCCTTAAGCTCCTCGCTTAATACATCAATATTTCACAGCAACTTTAAGCTCTGTTTGCATATATCTCTCCAAGGACTTTTAGCTTCAATACTCAGACATCTTTCAAAATAATTTTTTGCATCTTCATCTTTTTTAAGCTCCATACTAAGCTCACCTGCACTATAGTACGCTCTTATCTTCTGCTTCAAAGTCATCTCTGCTTCTACTAAGTTTTTTGCTACGACTAAAGCCTCTTCTATATTTCTTAGTCGTTGAAGAGCCTCTATAAGAGCGAATTCAACTTCTGGAGTGTATATATAGCTATTGTGTTTCTTTTGAAGAGAGACAATTTTTTTTGCATATTCCACTAAAAGCAGGTCATTTCTGTCATCTTGTGTATGTTGAACTATTCGTATGTAGATGTCGCCATTTTTTAACCTATTTGGGCTATTTTTCTCTATAATTTTTACTAGATTTAGTGCATTTTCTAGCTTTTCTAGCTTCATAAAAGAGAAAAACATCAATCTTAGTGTCTTATTGAGTGGTTCAATCTTAAGAGACTCTGATATCTTCACAACATCCTCACCAATACTAACTACACTTTTGTAATCTCCTAGTCTATAAAGAGCCAAAAGATGCCTTTGCATCCACTCGTGTCTCTTTTTTAAATCTCTATCTTCTATGTATCGCTTGCTAAGCTCCTTTGCTTTTTCAAATCTTGTAGTCCTCACAAAGCACTCAAAAATCACACCGTTATCAAACTCCTCAAAATTAAGATTATACTTCTCTATGAGTCTAACAGCTCTAATACATTTTTCATCTTCAAGAGCTAAAGTGACCAAAGCAGTTGCAGCACTTAAAACATGTTCGCTTGTTGAATTACCATCACTTATATACTCTAGTCTGCTCTGCATATCCAAAACATCTTCATATCTTTTTTGAGAAAGAAGAAGCTTTGCTTTTTCCTCAACTGCTCTATCGCCAATCTCATTATCGTGCTTCTCTATAAGTTGTGTATAGTGCTCCTCTAGCTTTGTCTCGTTAGTCTCATTAAGCTCAAAAAACAGTCTATCTAAACTAGTCTGCACCTCATCTCTATAGTCACCAAGCTTGTACTCGTCTAAATACTGCTGTAGTCTGCTATGTGCCTCATCTATACTGTTTGCTTTTGCATGCCACAAACCACTATCTCTTACTAAAGTCTCTCTATCCTCATCACTCTTTTTTAACCCAATTAAGAGAGTATCTGCAACTTTTGCTGCCATATCATAAAGTCTATTCGCTGCTAGTTTTATTGCTAACTCATATGACTCAACTCTATCTTGAAGAAGAAACTCATGATTTGCCTCTAAAACTTTTAAAAGGTACTCTCTAGCTTTTTCAGTCTGACCCCTATTAATCTCCCTGCTACTCAACCTTATAGCCGCCTCAGCAGCGATATCTAAGTCTTGTGCAGAGTAGAGAACATCTTGATAGAGCCTCATTGCTTTATCTTTTTGCCTACTACTGTAAAGAGAGTCAGCAAAAAGTAAAATAGCCTTTTTTGTATATGGGCTGTCTTCATGTTCGGTTACGAGTATATCTAAAAAATAGTTTGCATCAGACTTAAAGCCCATTTGTAAATAAGCTTTTGCTATAATCATCAAAACCTCTGGGATATTGGCATCAGATGGGAATGACCTCATCCATTCTTTGCCTTTCTTCGCAATATCACTTCCATCAAATTTGGTGGCTATTCTCTCCTCATTTTTATCTAATCCCTTATCTATCGCTCGAAGCTTATAGAGTCTAAGCTCGCTTTTAAAAATTGTATTTGGAAATTTTTCCAACACCTCTGCACTATCCTCAATCACATCAAGATATTTTTTATTGTTATATCTTTTTTTTAGATCTAGATAAAGCTGTATATCCTTAGTCTGCACATAAGAGATAGGCTCACCGCTAAGATCAATCGCTCCGATAGAAGGCTTTAAAAGCTTTGGATATAGAGCAGGAAAGTTAATCTTTTCACCTGACGAGTCTTGTGAAAATGGAGATACTTCATATAGAAATATACTCCAGTGATTAGCCTTTTTCATGGGATTATTGATACCAACCTCATTGGCAAGAAAGAGCGGAGTCTCAACTTTTTTTAGCTTTGAGTCTGCTTTTGGCACAATTCTTATATAGAAATCTTTCTCTTTTTCCAAAAAATCAATCTCTACAAGCTTCATATCTTTAGGAGAGATTGAAGTTTTTACTATTTTATCAAATTTGCAAAGGTAGACCATTTTATCCAAACTTTGAGGTATGGCTTGACACTCAAATGGCTCATCATCCTTCACATGTAGAACCGCAAATGGCTCACCATGAACTTTTGCACTATTGAGAGTTATAGTAAGTGAAAAAAGTTGTGTCGCAAAGAGGATTAGGAGTAGTAGTTTGCTTTTCATAGAAGTATTATAGCAAAAAAGATTTAAGCTCGCATACTCAATACCCACTAAAAGTTACATAGTTAAGTATTGTCTTTAAAAGAGGCTCTATCATAAATACAGAAGTTGTCGCAACCATAACACAAAAACCTACAATAATTTTTATAGTTGTAGATATATTGCTAATATAGACACTTTTGTCCATACTTTTAGGCTCTTTTAGAAACATGTAGACTATGAGTTTCATATAGTAGTAGATTGCTAAAGCACTATTTAACACCATGATGACTGCGAGAGTTATAAATCCGCTATTTACTGCTGTGCTTATAAGATATAGCTTTCCCCAAAAAACTGAAAAAGGTGGCATGCCAGCAAGAGCAAACATCAAAACCCCCATGATAACTGCATAGATTGGCATGATTTTTATCATACCAGAGAATTTTGAGTATGGGTGCTGATACCTTTTGTGCCATAGGTTCTCTCTATGCCTTGAAGCCCAAAGCATAGCAAATGCTCCGAGATTTGCAAACATAAATAATATCCAATAGAGAAATACTCCAGAGTGAGCTTCGGTTGTTCCTATAAGTACGGCTGCCATTACAAAACCTGCATGTGAGATGGAGCTAAAGGCTAACATCCTCTTTACATCCTCTTGAACTAAGGCTATGAGATTTCCTAGAGTCATGGTTAAAACTACTAGTACATACAGTATGCTCTCTAGCCAAACTACTCCTGAGTCTAACAGCATGTCAAAAATTCTAATAGCAACTACAAATCCTGCAATTTTTGGAACTATTGACATATAACCTGCAAGTGGGGCTGAACTTCCCTCATAGACATCAGGTGTCCAAGTATGAAATGGCACCATTGAGAGCTTAAAACCTAAAGCCCCAATCATAAATACAGTGGCAGTTAAGACGGCTACAAGTGGCTCAAAATCTCTAGCTTGAAGAACTTCAGCGATTTTGTGAATCTCTACACTTCCTGTAAGGGCATAAAATATCAAAGCACTCATCACAAAAAACCCTGATGCCAATGCTCCCATAGTAAAGTACTTGATAGCAGCTTCAAAAGCTTTTGGACGATTGTGCATAGCAATCATAGTGTAGAGTGCGAGTGAAGCGGTCTCAAGTCCTACAAAAATCAAAATTAGGTTGTCGCTTGAACTCATAAACATAAATCCAGCAATCATAAACAAAAATAGTGCATAAAATTCGGGCATTGCAAACTCTTGAAAGCGACTAGAACTAAGAGCGAGCGGTACAAATAAGACAGAAGCAACTAGGATGATAATTTGCGTTAAACGGGCAATACCATCAACTAAAACTGTATCAAAAAACCCTCTATCACTCCCATCAAAACCTACAACTGCTCCTAGTGAGAGTAGTATAAAAAATAGTGTTAACATAGTGTAGAAGAGTTTTGAGCGATCTTTTACAATCAAGTCTATACAGATGATAGTTAGAGCTCCGACGATTGCTATAATCATAGGCAAGATTGAGTTAAAATTTAGCGAGACTAGGTCTATGCTTATTGGTTCTAACACTACTTTCCTCCTTCGATTGTATTTACTTTTACTATGAAATCTTTTGTCTCTTGAATGACAGCTTTTTTGTACATCAACTCAATCATACTCTTAATACTCGTGTCAATTGGCTCTAAAACTGGTTTTGGATAGACTCCTAAAATCACAACTAGAGCAACTAGAGGAACTAGTGCTGTTAACTCTTTAGCGTTTAAGTCTTTTAATCCTCTATTCTTTTCATTAGTTATTTCACCAAAAAATACTCTTTTGTAGAGAGTTAACATGTAAATCGCTCCTAAAATAATACCCGTTCCAGCTAAGAGAGTTAAAATCCAGCTAACTCTAAAAAAACCCATCAAGGAGAGAAACTCGCCAACAAAACCGATAGTCAAAGGAAGTCCAACTGATGCCATAAGCATAACTCCAAATATCGTTGCAAATGTCGGCATAGAGATAGCAAGCCCACCAAACTCACTCATGTTTTTAGTGTGTCTTCTGTCATAAATAACACCTACGAGCATAAACAGAGCACCACTTACTATGCCATGACTAATCATAAGAAAAATCGAGCCTGTAATTCCCTCTGCATTAAGGGCAAATGTTCCAAGTATGATGATACCCATGTGAGAGATAGAGCTATAGGCGATAACCTGCTTCATGTCCTCTTGAATATAAGCAATCATAGCAGCATATATGACCATGATAACAGCAATTATAGCTATTGGCATTAAAAAATAGACTGTTGCATCAGGAAAGAGAGGAAGTAAAAATCTAACCATACCATAAGTACCCATCTTCAAAAGAACGGCCGCTAGTATAACCGAGCCTATAGTGGGTGCTTGTCCGTGAGCATAGGGTAGCCATGTGTGAAATGGAAACATAGGTACCTTGATGGCAAATGCTAAGAAAAATGCTCCAAATAGCCAAAGTTGCAAGTCAAATGGAACCACAAGAAGATGCCAATCAGAAATCGAGAAACTCCAAACTCCAGTTTCCACATGGTATAGATAACCCATATACAAGATACCCACCAACATCAAAACAGACCCTGCAAATGTATATAAGAAAAACTTTATAGCCGCATAGACTCTCCTATCACTTCCCCATGCACCAATAATATAAAGCATAGGGATGAGTGAGAACTCCCAAAATAGGTAAAATAGGATTACATCAAGACTTAAAAATACCCCAACCATAGTCATCTCAAGAAATAAAACTGATATAATTAAATTCTTTACATTCTCCTTGATACTGAGTCCGATAAGTGCAATCATAGTCATAAAAGTGCTAAGAATTACCAAAAATAGAGATATACCATCAACTCCTACATGATAACTCATGCCAAGCTGGGAGATGATACTAATGTGCTCTACAAACTGAAAGCCAGCCATACTTGTATCAAAGCTAACCCATAAAATCAGTGTCATTATAAACAGTATCACTGTTGCTGTAATACCATAAACTCTTATGTTGTCTTTGTGTACAAAAAACCCAAAAACTCCCGCAATTAGTGGAAAAAATATTATCAATGATAGGATACCATCCATCTCTATGCCCCTGCTATTGGTCTAAAAAAAACTGCTAATAGAAGCAAGACAACAATACCCACTACCATCCATCTTAGCATTGATGAGAGATTACCACTTTGCATCTCTCTTGTTTTTTCGCCACTACTAAGTATAGTTTTTGCAATCAGATCTACTGTAAAATCAACTACTCTCATATCTATCCTAAGCCATGCAAACCTAGAGAGTGCTGTAAATGGCTTTATGATGGCCTCTTCGTAGAGTTTTGGTATGTAGTACTGATTGATAAGAAGTTTATATACTCCCCAACTCTCAATTTTTTCATTAAACCCGCCTCTTTTGTACTTATAAATCGCAAAGGCAATACCACTTAAAGCAACTGCTGTAGTGGCAAATATAAGAATAATAACAACATTATGGTCTATTGTAAACTCATAGTCACTTAGATATTCTGTGGTAAATCTATGAAAAGAGTCTCCAAAAAGTCCAGCTACTACTGCTAAAAGAGCTAAAGGAGTAAGAGCATAAATCACAAATGGTTTAGCTTCATGGGGGTGAAATCCAAGTTTCTCATGAACTCTCTCACCAAAGAAAACAAGCATAATCAAACGAAAACTATAAAATGCCGTCAAGCCAGCTCCTATGAAGAGTGCAAACCATAAAAAGTATGAGCCATCATTAAAAGCGACCTCTAAAATCTTATCTTTTGAGAAAAACCCTGCTAGCGGATAGATACCTGCAAGTGCAACTGAAGCGATTCCCATAAGTATCGCTGTTGGTCTCATCGCTCTATACAGTCCGCCCATCTTTTTTATGTCAAGCTCATTGTCCATGGCATGCATGACATTACCAGCCCCTAAAAAAAGGAGTGATTTGAAAAATGCATGTGTCATAAGATGAAAGAGTGCTATCCAGTAGGCTCCAAGCCCAGCTGCAACAAACATGTAGCCTAATTGTGAAAGAGTTGAGTAGGCTATAATCCTCTTTAAATCTCTATTTACCAGTGCCATGCTCGCTGCAAAAATCGCCACAAACGCCCCAAGAGATGCTATAAACGAACCGACATCAGGGATAAGAGTATAAATCTCCCCTGCTCTCACTATAAGATAGACTCCCGCTGTTACCATAGTTGCTGCGTGGATTAGAGCCGAGACTGGAGTTGGTCCCTCCATCGCATCTGCTAGCCATGTATGCAGTGGAAACTGTGCTGACTTGCCCATAGCACCGATAAATAGTAGTATGCCTATCCATGTTACAATATCTATCTCTATTTTGTGAATATTTGCAAAGACTACATCATACTGAAGTGAGCCAACATGCCAGTAGATAAGAAAAATACCCAAGAGCATTCCAAGATCAGCAATTCTATTCATGATAAAAGCCTCATTTGCCGCCCAAGATGCACTATGCTTTTTATACCAAAAGCCGATGAGCAACCAAGAGCAAAGCCCAACTCCTTCCCAACCTATAAATAGCCCTACAAAGTTATCGCTCATAACAAGTATCATCATCGAAAACACAAATGCAGACAAGTAGGTAAAAAACCTGTTAAAACTCTCATCATGCTCCATGTATCCAATGGAGTAGATATGTACTATAGTTGAGACTAGAGTTACTGTTACCATCATGATAACTGAGACTTGATCAACTACAAATCCAAATGGAATAGTTATATTGCCTGCACTTATCCACTCCATCATCTCTACATGAACTACTCCAAATTTTGCGACATAAACCAAGAGTATCATTGAGCTAACAAATGAGGCAAATATAAGAGCGGATGTGAAGATGCCTATAAAGAGATTTTTTGGACTTTGTGCAAACATGGCCGCCACTAAAGAGCCAACTAGTGGGGTAAATAGTGCTATGTATAGATATATTTCCATAACCCTACCCCTTCATTATTTGTAAAGAGTCAAGGTTGATTGAGCCAGTTCTCTTATAATAAAGAACTAGAAGCCCAAGACCAACTGCCACCTCACTAGCGGCTACGGCGATTATAAACAGTGCAAATATCTGACCTGTTATATCCCCATAGTATAGTGCAACTGCTACAAAACCGATATTGACCGAGTTTAACATAATCTCTGTTGCAAAAAAAAGCATTAGGATATTTTTTCTTCTAATAACACCGACTAATCCGATACTAAAAAGAGTGGCACTAAGAACTAGATAGTGAGTTAAAGTTATCACACAATCTCCCTTGTTTCTTCCTCATTATCCTCTTGCGTAAGGTTCAAATCCATCCTCTTACTAACGAGTAAAATTCCAGATATCATAGCCACTAATAGCATAATACCTGTTAGCTGAAATGGCACAAGATACTTTGTAAATAGAACTAAACCTAGCACTTGAGTATTACTAGCACCCTCTATACCCAAAGGGTAAAGCGCCTCTATCTGGCTTGAAAAAATCGGAGCACTTAGAATTGCTACAATCAAAACTGCCGACACAACACTTAAGGTATAGAGAATTTTTTTACTATGGATACTCTCTTTTACATCTCTTGTTGTATCAAAAAACATCATACCAAATGCATAGACTGCCATAATAGCACCAGAGTAGACTATGATTTGTACAACCCCTAAAAACTCTGCCCCAAGTAGAAAAAAGAAGCCCGCTATAAAAATCATCCCGCCTGCCAATGCACTCATAGCGTAGAGTGCATTTTTGCTAAAAACAGTAATCCCAAACATAATAATTGTTAGTATTGAAAATGTATAAAATGCTATAGCCTCAAACATATACTGCTCCTAATACGCTAATGGTGTTTTTTTCACAAGAGAGTCTGCACTGTCGCTCAATGCTCCAAACCCTTGAAACTCTTTTTGTTTTTTTGCTTTAAACTCATCTAGGGGAGTCAGCATATCCTCTTTTAGTGCAAAACCAGCTCGTTGCTCGCCCGCATTCTCATACTCACCACTATGAACGATAGCAAGCTCAGGGCAGACTTCCGCACAATAGCCACAAAATATACATCTACCAAAATTGATTGTATATTTTGTAACCTCCTTTCTTGAATTATCATCAATTTTAGTATCCATTCTAATACACTTAGAGATACAAATCTTTTCACAAAGACCGCAACCAATACATCTCTCACTTCCACTCTCTTGAAGCCTAAGAAGCTTGTGTATAGCCCTATACCTTGGTCCTATTGCCAACTTTTCTTGAGGGTATGAGAGAGTATGAGTGTTACCCCTTTTTAACATCTCCCTTAAAACTATCCATAGCCCCACAAAAAGCTCTCCCTTTAGAGTGCGGCTAACTCCTCTTTTAAAAAACTCCCAGCTAGATTTTGGCTTTGGCTCTGCTTCATAGAAGATATATCCGCTGCTCACATCTCTTTTGCTAAATTGTTCTAAACTCATTATGTTCTCCAAAGTAATACTATGCCAGTAACTAGCATATTGATAACAGCCAAAGGCATCAATATCTTCCAGCACAACCACATCATCTGGTCTGGCCTAACATGTGGCCAAGCCGCTCTAACCCATAAAAATAGAAATATAAAAGCAGAAACTTTAAGTAGTATCATAACTCCACCAGGAATTATCCAAAAAGAGTTGTAACCACCAAGAAAAATAAGACTAACTAAAAATGCTACTGTTATCATGTTCGAATACTCACCGATAAAAAAAAGCCCCCATCTCATACCAGAGTAATCAGTAGCATAACCAGAGATTATCTCAGCTTCGTGTTCTAGTAAATCAAACGGGGTTCTATTCGTTTCAGCAAAACCAGCTATTACAAACAGCAAAAATGCCAATGGCTGAGACCAAATCAGCCAAGATGAGGCACCACCGCTTTGAAAATCATTTATATCTATAAGCGAGAGTGAGCCTACCATCATAATAGGAGCCAATAGAGCAAAACCTGCTACAACCTCAAAAGAGAGCATCGCCATAACAGTTCTTGATGCCCCTATCAAAGCCCATTTATTAGAGCTACTCATGCCTGCAAGAAGTGGGGCATACATGCTTGTTGAGGCTACACCTAAGATAAAAAGAAGTGCCACATTTATATCGGCTACTATAGGAGTAATAGTATGCCCAAAAACTGTAAATTCAGGGAAAAACGGTATAGCCGCCATAGCAGTAAAAGCTGCAACAGGAGCGATAACAGGAGCGATTTTAAAGATAGGTTTTACTGCATTTTGAGGAACTATATCCTCTTTTGTAAATAGCTTTATCCCATCAGCTGCAAGTTGTAAAATCCCATGAGGCCCTACATTCATGGGTCCTAATCTTCGCTGCATAAAGGCCAATACTTTTCTCTCAATAAATGTAGCAAAACCTGCTAGACCAGCGACTACGGAGACAACAACAATAGCCTTTATAACTGTTTCTATAATCATCTCGCACCTCTTATGCTAACATCTGCAAACCTGTATCCAGTGGGGAAAAACTGCTTTGTATCTAATTTTGTATCAAATGTAGGCAAGTATGGTATATCCCCACCTATTGTCATATCTAGCTCTACTCTAAGTGTGAGACTAGCCTCTCCTTCGATAACTACCATATCTCCACTCATAAACCCTTTTTTTTCTAAAAACTCGCTTGATGCATACAAAGCACCCGTTTCACATAGCTGATGAGCTATATTTGTAAAAGCATTAAACTGATTGACTGGATTTGCTAGATATAATGGATTTTTTATCTCTATATACTCACTTATCTTATCAACCTTATCGTTATATGTAGTGGTTTTTAAACTTAAGAGATAGCCTCTATTTTCAACCCCTGCTCTCGTAAACTCGTTTGGTAAATCGTCAAACGATACTGCCTTAAAACCTCGTCTGATTGGAAGTTGCTGAGTATAGTCTATAGTAAACTCTGCATCTAGTCCAAGCTCATTTGCTATATCATTCAAACAGTAGCCATTAAATGCAAGAGCCGCGTTTGTAGGAACTACTCTTTTGTTCATGTTAGTAAATGTTCCCTCTTGCTGATTTAGTGCTGGGATGTCTAGGTCTCCCCCTCCTAAAGCACTCAATGATATATCGCCTTTTGTATTGTAGCCTAAGGTAAACTCACCTTTTTTCTTATTCAAATCACAAATAAGTGAAACCCCAAGAGTATTTGTTTGGCTCGGAATGATAACTATGCTAAAGTCTGTATATCTCTCTATAAGACCCAAAAGCTTCGCTAAATTTCTACTCTTTGGATGACAATACAAATCCTCACCAACTATTAGAGAAAAACTATCTTTTTTTGCAAATAATTTCTCTATTTTTTCACCAAAATCTTCATCAACTCCTATCATCTCAAAAAGTAAGTTTTTCTCAACTTCAACCTCTTTTGTCTCTTCTTCGTCAACTATCTGCTTGCATGTAGCATGAAAAGAGTTAAGGTATCTAGCAATCTCACTTGGTAAATTTTTACCAAATAGATCTAACATGAGATACAAAATAGCCTCTTCAGCCCCAATTCTATGATTTACACAAAGCAGATTCTTAGAGTATCCATCGATAACCGTGTCAGCTATAGGGTGAAAATAGAGACCAGCAGCCCTGTTTACACTAAGTGCATTATTGAGTGCATATCCGCTATTTGGGCTGTCTGTTTTTAGTGCCGTACCTATGCTTACTATAAAATCACTTGCTTGAACTGTTTTTAAATCTCCGCTATAAAGATTGACACCGCTTGTTGATGCAAAATTCTCTATAAACTTCTTATACATGTAGGCATCACTGTTTACTAGCTTGTAACCATATCTACTTTTTAACTTTTGTAGCATCAGAGCCTCTTCGTTTGTAATAAAGCTATCAAACTCTATCGTATCTACCTTAGTTCTCATAAGATTTACAACTTTTTTGAATGCATCTTTATCTTTAGACTGGGCTGCATTCTCAAAATCGTATCCATATCTTATCCCTCCATGAATTGGTGCAAAACTAAAATTGCTACTCACTCTAAAAATCCTTTCACTGCTATTTGATACACTATTATGTTTAACATCATAATAGATAAGCGAACAGTCACTACTATGAGGATTTGATGCAGGGATTTTTTTAAGCTCCCAAGCATTTGCTTTATACTGAAAATCACTACTAACTAGAGCTCCTACAGGACAAACTGCACTACACTCACCACAGGCACTACAATTTAAAGTATCACCGCCACTTGTCAATCCAATGATAGATTTTTGAAGCTTATTCCATGTGGCATATGCATCTTTAGGAACCTTGTCTCTCCAGCTTTTATCGAGCTGGGCTCCTCCTCGTTTTACTGTTTTTAGAGCCGACTCTCCAATCATATCGTTGCAAACTGTTACACACCTCTCACAAACTATGCAAAGAGATGAGTCATAGTGAATCTTTCCCCAATTATGCACAGGTCTTAATGTATCTGCTATGAAGTATTTTTGGGAATTAACCCCCATTTCTAAAGTATAATTTTGCAACTCACACTCACCACTTTGGTCACAAACACCACACTCCAAAGGATGATTTACATCATAAACTTCCATAATCGCTCTTCGCTCTTTATCTATCTCTTCATTTTTAGTGATAACGCTCATACCATCTTTTACTTTTGCATTGCATGAATATACCCGTTTTCCACCAATTTCAACTAAGCACAACCTACAAGCAAGAGTTGGTGAACAGTTTGAGAGATAGCACAAAGCTGGTATAAAAATGTTATTTGCCCTCGCTACACTCAATAGAGATTCTCCCTCTTTTGCTCTACACTTAATGCCATCAATTATCACTACAGGACTACTCAACTAGGCTCTCTTTTGGTGATTTTTACTACCTCAAACCTATATGACTCTTCACTAGTATCACTTGGCATTAGGGCAATTGTTCCTTTTAGCTTTCTATCAAGCTTAAACTCTCTTTTTTGGTTTTTTACCTCTACCGAATCTGTATCTTGAAGCTTAGCTGCTACTGCAAACTGAGTTGAACCTATCAAAAATCCTCTATTTTCAGTAGAGTTATACTCAAAAACAACAGTTCCATTAAAACTCTGTAACTCCTCTATATCCTCTACATGTAGACTGCTAGTGGTTAGCTTGCCTAAACACTTTACATCTACACCGTTATATTTGGCCATAAGGTTGATAAATTTTGATATATTGTCAACTCTAGGATTTAAAAATAGGTCTTTTCCAAAGATTATAAGTGGATTTATAGCATCTTGAATCAATACATGTAGCTCCTCTATCTCCTCTTCTCCTATATTGGTCTCCCCACTCAAATAACCCTCATCTAAATCATCAAAATACTCTCTTATATCTTCTGGTAAGTCAACCTTTTCAAGCAACTCTTTTGCCAATATAGCCACCACCCCCTCTTCACTTCCGGCCTCATATCTGCTAAAAAACTCTACACTATCCATAAGTGGTAAGTCCTCAAGAATAGAGACAAGGGCTACTTTACAGTCTTTTATCTCTTCAAGTAGCTCCTTATCATCCAAAGATAGCATAGAGCCGACTACTACTACTAAATCACTCTTCATTATTAATTTCCTTCTGTTTTTTTACAACTATAGTCCAGTCTGCTTCATTGAATTTTAGTGAGTTCATCAGAGTATGCCCTGCCTCCTTTATAACATCTGCACTCTTTTGCACGGGTGTAAAATCTCCTACTTCAAATAGAAAAATAGTTACTTCATCCTTTTGAGAATTATGCATAATTTCTAACATTCTCTCGTAAAATTTATCTTTTAAATGTCTTAAATCACATCTTTGCATTTTATTATCCTCTATCTATCTATCTCACCAAATACGATATTGGCACTGCCGATTATCGTAACAACATCAGCTAAATACTCTCCAACTAAAATCTCTTGAAGTATACTTGTATGCCAAAAACTAGGAGCCCTTACCTTAAGTCTATAGGGATATGGGTCGCCTTGAGAGTTTATGTAAAAACCAAGCTCTCCCTTTGGAGACTCAGTTGCAATATAGACTTCACCAACAGGGGGTCTCATACCTTGAGTTACAAGAACAAAGTGTTGCATCAAAGAGTAGTTTTGAGTCATAATCTGCTCTTTTGGGGCTGAAATATACTTAGGGGCATCAGCCATAAGCTCCAATGATGTTTCACCATACATCGATATGAGCTGTTTTAGTATCTTCAAAGACTCTCTCATCTCTTTCATGTAGAGCTTATATCTTCCATAGCTATCACACCTATCACTCACAGGAACATCAAACTCCACCTCATCATAAAGCTCATAAGGCTCCTCTTTTCGTATATCCCATGCTATGTCACTTCCTCTTAACATAACACCACTGCACCCCCAGCTCTGAGCCATACTAGCAGATATAATACCCACCTCTTCAAGCCTCATTCTCCATATACGATTTTTATCCAACAAGCCTTCATAAGTATCTATAGCTTCAGGCATATTGCTGATAAATTTCATCAAAGAGTCAATCCACCCCTTTGGTAAATCAAGAGGAACTCCGCCTATCCTTATTGCTGAGTGAGTTAGTCTCGCTCCACAGTAATCCTCAAAAAGATCCATCGCATACTCTCGCTCTCTAAATGCATAGAGAAAAATCGACATCGCCCCAACATCAAGTGCATGAGTAGCTAGCCAAAAAAGGTGTGAAGTGATTCGAGATAGCTCTAAAAGCATCATTCTTATTACTTTTGCTCGCCTTGGAACATCTAGCCCTATCAGTCTCTCAACAGCAAGAGCAAAGCCATAATTATTTGCACTTGAGGCTATATAGTCCATGCGGTCTGTTGTAGGTAAATACTCATTGTATATCATATTCTCTGCCATCTTCTCCATACCTCGATGAAGATAGCCGATATCTGGAGTAGCTTTTGTTACCAGCTCACCATCAAGCTCAAGAATTAGACGAAGCTGTCCGTGGGCACTAGGGTGTTGAGGTCCAAAATTGACAATCATACGGTTATCTTCTCTCTCAAACACTAGATTTTCATAAAATGGCTGCAATCTATTGGGTTTTTGCATGTCAAGGTCTCTTTTTTACTATCTTTGTATCCGACTTCTTAAGCTTCCTTACAAGTGGAATACCACTATCCTCTTGATAGTCACGCTCAGTTGGCTTATCACTATACTTGGCTCCAAAAGGAACTTCATGTCTAATTCTTGAGAATCTATGAGTATCTTTTTCAACGATTTTTGCATCATCTCTCTCTTCAGGGCCTATAATCTCTCTATACTCTTTCCCAAAAATCTTATCTATCTCATACCATTGAGCCTCTTCATCTCCTTGAAGTGGGTAGGTTTTACGAAGCGGATAGTCATGCCAATCATCAGGCATAAGAATTCTTCTCATATAGTGGTGTCCTGTGATTTTAATACCAAACATATCGTACGCCTCTCTCTCAGCCCAGTCTGCACTCTTAAAGAGACTTGTAACACTTTTTATCTCCTCTTTTTCCTTGATAAAAAACTTAACTCTCGCTCTTTTTACTTTACATGTAGAGAGCATTTGATAAAAAATCTCAAACTCTCCACTCTTGGCAAGCCAATCAATAGCACTAAACTCGCTTAAAAAGTTATATTTCAACACATCACGCATAAACCTTATGACTTCTAAATTATCTTTTGCATCTATATAGACTACAAGTTGCCCTTTTTGAATATATGCTTCTTTGACTTCAAATATAGACTTTAACTCTTGAGTATCTCTATCAAAAATCTCATCAGAGCTGACCTCCTCTTTGGATATCTGAGGTGACACATAGAATCTGTCGCTATAGTAAGCTTTTTTTTGTACATTTTTTCTGTCACTATACTCTCTCATCACACTAGCCTCTTAGGTTTTAGTTTTCTTGATGCACTCTCTTTTCTTATCTTTTTTTGAAGAAGCATAAGAGCGTATTGTAGAGTTTCGGGGCGAGGAGCACAACCTGGAAGATAGATGTCAACTGGCACAATCCTATCTGCTCCTTGAACTGTGGCATAAGTGTTGAACATACCACCAGTATTGGCACAGCTCCCCATGCTAATAACCCATTTTGGTTCGCTCATCTGGTCATAAAGTCTTCGCATAAAAGGAGCGTGTTTTTTACTTAGAGTTCCAGCGATTATAAGCACATCTGACTGTCTTGGACTCGCTCTAAAAATTGTGCCAAATCTATCAAAATCATATCTACTAGCACCAGTTGCCATCATCTCAATAGCACAACAGGCTAAACCGTATGTCAAAGGCCATAAAGAGTTACTTCTACCCCACTGAACTAGCTTATCTACTGTTGTAAGAGCGATTGGCAGTCCTCCTTCACTAAGATAGTCTATTTTATGCTGTGCCACTCTAGGGCCCCTTTCTTCCAATCATATAAAAAACCAATAGTTAGTAGAGCGATAAATATGATAATCTGCACAAACCCAAACCAGCCTAAAGTATAGAAATTGACTGCCCAAGGATACATGAAGATAATCTCTATCTCAAAAACAATAAACAGTATCGCAAAAAGGTAGAAGTGTACTGAAATTTTATTTGGTTGTTTACTTACCTCTGGGCCACACTCATAGATAGAGAGCTTTAGTTTTTCTGTATCAGACCTTGCCATCTTCCTTGAAATAAATCTTGCTAAAACGGTTATACCATAAAATAGAATTGCACTAAAAAAGAGTAGAAAAAATACTCCAAAATAGGGATGAGCAGCACCTACATGTGATAGTTCTGTCATAAAAAATCCCTACTTAATTCTCTCATTTTGAAACAAACCCCATGGATTTCTCTTCACCAAAAACACCCGCTTTTTCTCTTTTAATGGCACTTACAAAGTCCTCCATACAAAAAATAGGCTCAACCTTTACAGCAACTCTCAATGCACAGTTTTTTAATACCAATCTTATCTGTCCCCCACTAAGCTCATAGCCTGCTAGCTCATCTATGCTAAAACTCTCTTCATAAATAGCACTCTCAGGAAGAAGTTTCTGCCATAGCTCTACTCTTTGCTTTAGTGTAGGCTTTTCAAATGCAACTTTATAGTCAAATCTTCTTGAAAATGCTCCATCAATGGTCTCAAGAAGATTTGTAGTTGCTATTAAAACCCCATCAAACTTCTCAATCTGCTCTAGAAATATGTTCTGCATCTGATTGTGCATCTTGTCAGCTCCTCCACCAACATCGCTCAATCTAGCACTTAAAAACTGGTCAGCCTCGTTTAACAGCAAAACTGGCTCTGTTTTTGTCTTTTTACTCAAATCTCTAAAGGTATCAAAAATCGCCCTCACATTTTGCTCACTCTCTCCTACATATTTTGATAGTATTTTAGAGCAGTCAAAACTAAGAACTCTTTTTTTCATTGACTTCGCCAAAGAGTGTGCTGTCATAGTCTTTCCAGTGCCGGGAGGTCCGTAAAAAATAATCTTTGCATCAATCCCGCCTCGCCTCTCTTTTACTCCCCACTCTCTTAAGAGCTTCATAACACCTCTATCTGTCTGCTTCAATAGATTGTCTAACAGATCTCTTGTTTTTGGAGTTAAAACTACATCATCTAGTGTTGTTTTTGGGTCAATTAGCTCAAAAATCTCCTGTTCGCTCATTAACATATCTAGCTTTATTTTTTTTGCCTTTTTATCTTTATCTGGATGCATAACTCTTTGAAGAAGCTCTTCAGCGATAAAAAAACTTCTTGAAACTCCGCCAAAGCCACTTAACATCTCATCATAGTCTATTATCTCACTCTCTATAAGCTTTGAGCCCTCTTCTAGCAAGGCTCTATTTTTCATCTTCTCATAATCATCCATACTTATCAGGTTAACAAGCGTACTCATATCTCTCAACGACTCAAACTCTCCCGCATACTCCTCTTTAAGTAGAGCTAAAAAGATAATTTGCTCCTTTTGATTTAGCTCAAACTCAGCAAATATCTTCTCTATAGCTATCTCAATATCGCTTGAGCTTAAACGAGTTGCCACTCTTGACTCTAAAAGCTTGAGTTTTGTTGTTATTGAGTTTGTACTTATAGAGTTTTGTTTGTTAAGGCTTAGTTTTTGGTACATCTCTATGCGCAAGAATTGGTCTTTTAGGTACTCTAAGTGGTCCTTATAGGGCGTAACATCTGGTAACTCTACCTCTAAAACTCCATCTTCTAAAAGTTTTAAAAATGAGCTACTAAGAGTTATAACAGAGTTTAAAAACTCCAAATTTGAGCTTTGAGATGTTTTAATATTTACAAAAGCTCCAAGAGTTATCCAGCCTTTTTCAAGCAAACTCTTTATTAGATGAAGTTTTTTTACATGGCTATACTCTTTATCACCAAACATAGCAACAAGAGTGTCTAAAACAACAACCTCTACACTACCATCGATATACTGCTTTGTTATCTCCCTAAGAAGAGTAGCTTCTTGTTTGGTTGATTTGAGTTGCTTAAAGATTGTACTAGTTTCGACAGTTTTTGTCTCTAAAAAATTTATCAAATATTGCAAATAATAGCCTTTATTATCAATTGTGCTATATTAACATAACAAAAAGATGATAAAGATTAAGTGAATAAACACTCTGCATTTTTTAAGACTATTTGCTAAACTCCCCCTTCGCCACCTGCTCTTTTAAGACTCTTTTTAGAACTTTTCCCATAGCATTTTTAGGCAATGCCTCTACAAAATAGATCTTTCTAGGAATTTTAAAGTTTGCTAGATGCTCTCTTAGGTACTTTTTTATATCTACCTCTTTTAGATACACATCCTCTTTTAGTTGGATAAATGCTACCACCTCTTCATCATTAAGCTCATTTTTTATACCAATAACAGCAGCTAAATCAACACCTTCATAAAGAGCCAAAACCTCCTCTACTTCTCTTGGGTAGATGTTGATACCTTTAGATATGATTAAATCTTTTTTTCTATCTACAATATAAAGAAATCCATCCTCATCAACTCTTCCTAAATCCCCACTCAATAGCCAGCCATTTACTATTGTCTTATCAGTAGAATCTGGACGATTGTAGTAGCCCTGCATTACACAATCTCCTTTGATAATAATTTCGCCAACTTCGCCAGCACTAAGCTCCATGACCTCCTCGTCCACTATCTTTACCTCATACCCATCTAGAGGAAATCCAACAGAGAGAGGCTTTTGTCTATCTAGTCGGTTTACGCTCACTGCAGGAGAACACTCACTTAGACCATAGCCCTCTGTAAGTACTGCATTTTTAAACTTTTTATCAAAATCATTTAAAACTGACTCACTAAGAGGCGAACTTCCTGAGATAAAAAGTCTTATCTTGTTAAACCACATAAAATACCAAGGAATTTTTGCTTTTATAAGCGAGTTATATAGAGTAGGAACTCCTAAAAATATGGTTGCTCTTTTGAGAAGTGCTTGCTTTAAAACATTGGCAAATGGAAAAACTGACCTCACTATGATGATAGATGAGTTAGTCATAACTGGCAAAATAACCATAATAGAAAGTGTAAAAGAGTGAAACATAGGCAAAAATACTAAAAATCTATCATTTTCATCTATATTAAAAGCCTTCTGTCCGCTCCATGTGTTTGAGAAGATATTTCTAAAACTAAGCATTGCCCCTTTTGGCTTTCCTGTTGTACCCGAAGTGTAGACTATGCAAGCTAAATCATCAAGCTTTGGAGTGTTTGAGAGTTGCTCGTGTGTCTCCATACTCTGTGAGATTTCCACAAAGCTATAGTTTTTCTCATCAAGCCCATCAAACTCCTCAGTCCAAACTATCTTCTGCACTGCTGTTGAGTCTATGAGGTTTTTTGTCTCATCCGAATATGCGGGCGAGCTTATGAGCATTTTTGCTCCAGAGTCATCTACTATATATTTAAGCTCTTCATGCTTCAAGAAGGTATTGATAGGAACTGCAATAGCTCCTATTTTAGTAATAGCAAAAAGAGACACCATAAACTCCTCAGAGTTACCAACCACCATAGCAACACTATCTCCTTGTTTTATGTCACTAAACTCTAAAAATCTAGCAAAAGTATCAATTT
>CAZXOZ010000017.1:0-18819 GCA_964642805.1 uncultured Sulfurospirillum sp.
GTCTGTTTTGGTTCTATAGTTTTTATAAACTTTGCTTTTTTAACTGCTGTTACTTTTAGATTAAATAGCTCTTCAACAATATCAAAATTCATAAATCCAGGCAGGATGGGTTTTGTAGGAAAATGTGCTTTGAAAAGTGGATGGGTTTTGTCGCATAGTGTTATAACCGCTCTTTCTTGATCTAGGTAGTTTATGACATACAGTTTTTTTGTTAGCACTACTGAAAAAACTCTTTAATCTGTTGCCATGTGCTCTTGCTAGTATCTTTTGTCTCTTGCCAAACACTTTTTGAGGTCTTTTTTGTGTCCTTCCAAACCTCTTTTGAGGTCTCTTTTGTCTCTTGCCAAACATCTTTGCTTGTCTCTTTAGTGCCTTTCCAAGCCTCTTTGCCCATCTTTTTGGTGCTATCCCAAACTTCACCACTAGCCTCTTTAGTGGCTCCCCAAGTACTTTCATCGCTTTGTGAGCTTGCAAAAGATACTGATATAAGTATGAACATTAAAACTACTACTCTCTTCATCTCTTCTCCTTTATCAATTTAAACAACTTCTCTTTTTTATCAAAAAAATGTATAGGCTCGTCTACTTTGTGACTATTATAAAAACTTTTCTCATAGATAAATACTTGAAAATTCAAAACAAATCTATCAAAAGTATCTTGATGGTTTAAAAGCATATAGAGATCTTCAAGGTCTTCCTTTAAGTGCTTAACTACCTTTTTATCATATATTTTTCTTGACAGTCCTAGTGCTTCAAATAGCTTTTTATGGCTCTCCTCAAGAATGTCATAATCTATCTCACTCTTAAGATATAAATCATAATTTATTGTAAAAATCTGATTGAGCCTATAGAGCACTACTCTAAAAACTTTTGCACTGCTCATACCCATCTTAAAGTGTAAATCAACTCTTGAGGTACCTGCTTCATCACACTTTTTAAAAATCTTCTCTTCATCAAACTCATACTTTTTAGGGTTGCCGAACATCTTTTGGTATTCTTGCTTGATGTTGCTAACTAAAAGCTTCCGTTTGCTCATATTCTATCCTAGCTAAATACTTTTTCCAAAAATGGAACTACCTGCTTTTTTCTACTCAATACTTTTGGTAGCCAAACCTGTGAGTTCTCTAGCTTTACACCAAATGCCTTCTCAATCAAACTTTCATCATCACTTACCACAAGTAGCTGTGAACCCTCTTTCATTATATCAGTTAAAAGTAACAATATGGTATCCCTGTCTTCCTCACTTTTTAAAACTCTCATACTCTCAAAAAGCATCTCTTTTTTATCATCAAAAACACTCAAATCAATAACCTCAAGCTGACCAATGCCCACCTTTTTACCGCTCATCTCAAAATCTTTATAATCACGAGTCAAAAGCTCTCTTGCTCCCACTCCATCAACTGCTGATTTTACCCTAAACATCTCCATTCCTAGCATCTTAAAATCTTTTATACCTGCAATCTTAGCTAACTCCTTACATGCTCTTACATCTTGTTTTGTACATGTAGGCGATTTAAAGATAACTGTATCACTAAGAATCGCACAAAGCATCATCCCTGCTAAGTTTTTTGGAATCTCGATCTCGTGAGAGTCAAACATCTCTTTTACTATGGTATTTGAACATCCAACTGGCCTTATCCAGCACTCTAGCGGAGTTGAAGTTGTAATGTCTCCGAGCTTATGATGATCAACAATACCTTTGATAGTTGCCTCTTTTATGTCTATTGGAGCTTGAGCAAGGTCAGAGAAATCTATAAGATAGACACTCTTACCAGCCACCTTCTCTTTTAGCTCAGGTGCTTCATAACTAAACTTATCTAGTATAAATTGAGTTTCAGGAGTGATAACTCCCTGTCTGGTTGGTCGACACTCTTCGCCAACTCTATTTTTCAAATACGATAAAGAGATCGCTCCCACTATCGAATCACTATCTGGGTTTGTGTGCCCAAAAACATATGTTACCATTATGCTCACCTAATATTTTTTAAACATTATATCATAAGAACATTTAAGAAATAAATGTTAAAATTGTTTTTGAGCACCCTTTAAAAACACAAACTAAATAAGGATTCCTTATGGAAACTCTAATAGTTCTTAGTATTTCACTGCCGATTTTTGTTGGCTTTGTTATACTACTTGCAAAAAATGACTTTGTAACATTTTTATTATCCTGTATTATGCTGCCAGTGCTTTGCATTTCAGCTTTTGTTATCTATGATGCAGATCTGCCTATATACATAGATACTCCAGCACTTCTGAATACTTTTATAATTCTATTTGATATTGCTATTTTAGTCTATTTTTTATGGGTTGGTTGGTTAAGAAAAAGTCTCCTAGTCTCCATATTGGCAGTTGTGCAATTTGTGTTACTTATGATAGTGATATATATGGCACCACAGTCAATTACACCAAATATATTCGTAGATAAGCTTACAGCTATGATGTATCTTCTTGTTGCAATTGTTGGAGTTCCTATTGCTATCTTTTCTACAAAGTATATGGACTATGGTGAGCAAAATAAACATAAGTTTGTAGCAATTGTTGTGGGATTCTTGGGAGTTATGAATTTTACCGTTTCAGTAAACAATATCGAGTGGTTTTTCGCTCTTTTTGAAACAACGACTTTAGCTTCATTTATATTGATAGGATTTAGAAAAGATGAGGAGTCGCTTAAAAATGCTACTTTAGCGCTATGGATGAACCAAATTGGCGGGGTTGCAATACTCTGTGCACTTATGTTAATGATAAAAGATTTTGGAGTATATCACTTTACAGATTTACTGATTTTAGACAAAGAGACTATCTCTATGGCAGCTTTTGGCTTCTTATCAATCGCAGCACTGATAAAAGGAGCACAGCTACCGTTTCACAAGTGGCTTCTTGGTGCGATGGTCGCTCCAACCCCCGTAAGTGCCATACTGCACTCAGCCACCATGGTTAAAATCGCACCTTTTTTGCTACTAAAAATCTCACCAATTATCCACGACACACTTCTTGCAAAACTTCTTATCTTAACCACTGGTTTTGTATTTGTTATTGCAGCAGTTTTTGCATTGACTGAGGATAGTTTTAAAAAAATATTAGCATACTCTACCATCTCTCTTTTAGGGCTGATGATGTTAGCAGCGGCAGTTGGAACTCCAACAGCAGTAGCAGTATCGATAATGCTCATAGTATTTCACGGATTTGCTAAAGGATTTCTATTTGTTGAAGCTGGTATTCTTGAGAAGGTCTTTGAAGTTAAGTATATAAAAGATATGAATCGTCTGTTTGAGAGAGCACCTCTTATACTAATGTTTATCTTTTTTGGTTTTTTAAATATGACATTTATACCTTTTGGCTCCTTTATCGGAAAGTGGCTCATGATAGAGGAGGCGAGCAGGTTCTTATCGACCGGAAGCTCTGTACTTCTTATAGCATTAGTCTCCATAGGTGGCGTTTTCTTGTCTGTTTTATATATAAAAGTTCTAGGAGTATCTATAAAGCATCATAGATTTTCTAGAGTCTACATACCTCCTTCGATACCTAAGTCATTTTTGTTTGTCTCTATATGGTACTATGTATGGCTTACAGCTATGGCTCTTTTTATCGCTCCATTTATTGGTAATTTTGTAGGAGGAGTTGAGCTTGCAGTAACTGGAGTTGCCGCAAACATTCATGCAGATGGACTCTCTTTGGTTGTAGGCAACTCTACTTTGCATTTTTGGCAGATATTAGGAGCTCTCATTTTGCTTATCTCTATACATGTTGCCCCGCTATTGATAAAATTTAAAAATATAGACCAAATGCATCCATACAATTGTGGTGAAATCACACCAAGGGAGGCAGAAAGCTATGATTTTAGTTTTATCAATCAATATAAAAGCAGAATCAATATGATTGCAACTACACTATTTTTATTTGTGCTAGTACTAGGAGGAGAGCTATTATGATTGCTCTATTATTAACGATATTTTCTCCTATCATTGGAGGTTTTATGTATGGAGTAGAGAGGGTCATAAAAGCAAGAATGCAGAGCAGAGTTGGTCCACCACTTTTGCAGCCTTTTTATGATTTTGTCAAGCTAATGGAAAAAAGACCTATGATGATTCACTCCTTTCATGCTTCTATGGGCATTATGTATTTTATATCCGCATGGTTTGCTATGGCTGTTTTAATGCTAGGAGATGACCTGCTAGTTGCGGTCTTTTTTCATGTAATCTCTGTTTTAGCTTTAACCATAGGTGCATTTTCTGTTAGAAGCTCTTATAGTATCATAGGGGCTATGAGAGAGCTTATGCATCTTGTCTCTTATGAGCCTGTAGTTATACTTGCAGTTGTAGCACTCTATCTTACCACTGGCTCCTTTGATATTGCCTATATCTTAACATCTAAATCTACTCCTCTTTTCTATCTCCCTTTAGTTTTTGTTGCATTTTTAGGAGCAATTCCTATGCTTCTTCATAAGTCACCATTTGACATAGCAGAGGCTCATCAGGAGATTATTGGTGGACCTGATATAGAGTATAGTGGGCCATTTTATGAAGCAGTATATACTGCTAGGTGGATAGAATATGTATATATATACTTTCTTGTTTTTCTGTTTGGAGGTAGTAACTATCTTTTGGGTGCAGCTCTTGTTGTCTTCACATTTTTATTTATCAATGCAGTTGACAACTCAACGGCAAGGCTTGATTATAAATCGATGCTTAAATTTGCTTGGTTTATACTAATTCCTCTATCAATAATAAACATTCTATTTGTTGCCATAGGAGGTAAATAGTGAGTAGTTTGAGAAAAAAATCACCATGGATACTGCACTTCAATACAGGGGGATGCAATGGATGTGATATAGAGATACTCGCAGCTCTTGCTCCAAAGTATGATATTGAGAGATTTGGCATGTTAAATCGTGGAAATCCTAAACAGTCTGACATCTTACTAGTAACTGGTCCTGTTACCCTTAAGTGTAGAGATGTTTTAAGGCGACTATATCTTGAGATGCCTGAGCCTAAAGTGGTTGTTGCTATGGGTGCATGTACACATGGTGGAGGAGTTTTTAGACATCTCTACCATACAGAAAATGGAGTCAATGGTATAGTACCTGTTGATGTTTGGATACCAGGATGCACTCCACGAATAGAGGCTATCATAGATGGGCTCATAGAGGGAGTAGAGATTTGGGCAACAAAAGATAAAAGCAAAGAGTATATAGTAGGACAAAATGAAGAACTACTAAAGAAGATAGGAGCTATAAATGATTGAGCCTGAAATAATTATGGAAGAGGTGACTCTATCCAACATAAAAGAGAGATTAAAAGAGTGGTATAATGAGAGCATACACCACTATATCACTGTAAATGCAACAGACAACGGCGAGGCTCTAACGCTAGATTGGATTTTTTCTGAGTATGAAGTTAAAAACAGGATATTTGTTTTTAGAGCTGAGAATATTGACTATGGTGTATTTATCCCCTCTATGATGGACATTAATCCAAACTCTTGGATAAGTGAGTGGGATTTAGCAGATATGTTTGATTTGGATATGGAAGATGCTAGCAAGGGTATGTTTTTAGAGCCAGATGCCCCAAGGGCTCCTCTAAGAAAGGGGACTTACAGTGGGAAGTAAAATAACAGTAACTTTTGGGTCACAACATGTTGCTATACCTGAACCAGTTAGTTTTGTTTTTGAGACAGAAAATGAGATCATCACAAAAGTAGATGTTGATGTAGGGTATGTGCATAGAGGAATTGAACAAGCAGCGGTTACAAAGTTTAACTTTAACAATGTTCACTATCTTTTAGCTAGGGTCTGTGGATTCTGTTCCATCACGCATGCAGGTGCGTATATACATGGCGTAGAGAAGCTACTGAATGTGCAGACCAATAAAAAGATTGATTATCTGCGTATTTTAGTTGTTGAGCTTGATAGAATACACTCTCACATGTTGGCAAATGGTCATGTAGCAGAGGTCTGTGGTTATGAAAATCTCTTCATGCAAGCTGTCAAATACAGAGAGAATGCGACAGAGATTTTAGAGGTGATTACAGGCAATAGAGTACAGTATGATTTTTATACTATTGGAGGAGTAAGCAGGGATTTAAGTCTTGATGATGAAAAGATGATAAAAACAAAACTTAAAGAGTTGAGAAAAAATACCCTCAGGCTTATGGAATTTTTTGAGGCCGACTATACTTTGGGGTTAAAGACGAAGGGTGTAGGTGCTATCTCTTATGATATGGCAAAAAAATTTAATACAGCAGGACCAATAGCAAGAGCTAGTGGGCTTAGAATGGATGCAAGAAATGAGTTTGACTTTTTACCTTACGAAGAGGTAGGATATGAGCTTCAAACAAGAACACAGGGTGATGTATGGGCTAGAAACATGGTAAGATTTGATGAGGTTATAAATTCAATCGATATGTGCCTCAATATTGTAGAGGGTCTACCAGAAGAGGATATACAGATAAAAGCCAAAGGCAGGCCAAAAGGTGAAACTTTTATAAGAGTAGAAGCTCCAAGAGGAGAGTGTTTTTACTACATCAAAGGCAATGGAACGAAAGTTATGGAAAGGGTACGAATCAGAGTTCCAACCTATGCTAATGTTCCAGTTTTAAGAGAGCTGTTTGTGGGTTCAAGATACTCGGATGCACAATCAATCGTGCTTAGCTTTGACCCATGTCTCTCATGTACGGCAAGATAAGGAGATATATATGGTAAAAATGTTTATAGAATCACTTAAAAATCTAGCTTCAAAACCAGTAACCATAAAGTATCCAGCAGAGCCTTCGCCAGAGCCAAAAAACTATAGAGGAACAATCTACTATGAAGAGGATCTGTGTATTTTCTGCGATTTGTGTGAGGATATATGTCCTCCGGGTGCTATTTTATTTGAAATTGTTGATTTTGAAAACAATAAAAGAGAGTATAGCTACAACCCTTATCTGTGCATATATTGCAATGCATGTGTTAAGGCTTGCCCAAAAGCAGATGATGGCTGTCTTGTTCAAGATGCCTCAAGACTTGCCCCACTTGGCAGAGACTCCACACTACCAAAAGATATAAAACTTGGATATTTTATGAATAGTGTAAATACAGCAAAAGATTTAGATCAACGGTGGAGTGAGTTTGAACAGAGAACTGAAGTTAGTCGAAAAGGTTACGAAGAGCATAAAGCAGAAAAAAAACGAAAAAAACAAGCTGAAGCAAAAGCAAAAAAAGAGGCATTGGCAAGAGAGAATGAAGAAGCAAAAGCAAAAAAGGAGCTAGAGGTGAAAAGCAATATAGAGACAACCGAACCAAAGGAGCCACAAACTTAACTTATTTGGGTTTATAGAGATACCCTTAAGCAAAAAAACAGTAATTTTAAAATAAAATGCGATAAAATTGATTTGGGAGAGTTTGTTGGAATTTTTTAAGCTATTTATCACACAGTTGCAAAATCCAGTTTTAGCATTTTTAGTTATTGGCATGATTGTCTCAGCGTTAAATAGTAAATTGCGTATACCTGAAGCTATCTACCAGTTTTGTGTATTTGTACTTTTGGTAAAAATTGGGATGAAGGGTGGCATGGCTATTCGAGAAGCAGATTTTATTGATATGCTAATCCCAGCCATCTTTAGTGCCCTGATAGGTGTTGGTATTGTACTACTAGGCTCAATTACACTTGCTAAATTACCTGGTGTAAAAAAGGATGATGCCTTTGCTACTTTAGGACTATTTGGTGCAGTAAGTGGCTCTACACTAGCAGCAAGCATGATGATTTTAAGTGAAGAGAGGATTTTTTATGAAGCATGGGTTCCTGCACTCTATCCATTTATGGATATTCCAGCTCTCGTTTTAGCAATTGTTTTAGCAAATATCTACTTAAATAAAAAAGATGGCACAAAAGCAAAAGTTGCTATTTGGCCTATCATTAAAGAGTCACTACAAGGAGCAGCTTTAACTGCACTTATAATAGGCTTAGCATTAGGATGGCTTACTAGACCAGAAAAAGTTTTTGAAGAGTTTTATGAGCCACTTTTTGGAGGCTTACTTACTATACTAATGCTTACTATGGGAATGGAGGCTGCAAAACGCATAAGAGAGGTTTTCAAAACTGCACACTGGTATATCGTCTTCTCTATCATAGGTCCAATTACGCATGGTTTTATAGGGTTTGGGTTAGGGTATGTCGCTCATCTCCTTGTAGGGCTTAGTCCAGGCGGAGTGATTCTGCTAGCCGTAATAGCTGCTTCAAATTCTGATATCTCAGGACCTCCAACCATACGAGCTGGAATACCAACCGCAAATCCTTCAATCTACATTGGAACATCAACTGGTCTAGGCTCAGTTGTAGCAATCGCTATTTGTATTCCACTATTTTTAGCATTAGGCAAATTGGTTTTTAACTTATAAATACAGGAGCATTAAATGGATAGTAACAAAGAGCATCAACTAGTAACTATCATAACAGAGTCTTTACTAGAGGACAAAATAGCACAAGACTTAGAATTTTTAGGTGCACATGGCTACACAGTTACGGATGCTAGAGGAAAAGGTGATCGTGGCCTGCGTAGTTCTGATTGGTGCACAAATAAAAATATTCGTATCGAAGTAGTTTGTTGCATAGATGTTGCTAGGGCTATTATGAGGCATATGCAAAAAAACTACTTTGCCAACTATGCTATCATCGTATTTAAACATCAAGTAGATGTAGTTAGAGAGTATAAATTTTAAATTGGCTTAAACCATGAGGCTCTATCTTTGCTAATACTGAAGGAGGAGAGCTCTTTAAGGCTAATCTCTATATTAGGGTGCTTTCCAGTTTTAAAGTTTGGTGAGTGAAAGACAAGATAGTGGTCAATTAGTCCTTTAGTAACTTTTAGCATCCCCTCGCCCCCTTCAACCATGATAAACTTATATTTATCAATTTTTTTAAGATTAGACTCTATAAAAACTTTACGATTTTTGACTTGAAAAAGTGGTATACTTCTGTCAAAATCTATACTTTTTGAGTATATCAATATATCTGGAGCCTCTCCTTTACAATATCTTGCATCTAAAATAGGGCGGTCAACTCTAACACTATTTCCACCAATAACGAGTAAATCACACCTGTCTCGTAATCTATGAACATATTGGTGTGACTCTTTGGTTGTAATAGCTCCACCATCAATCACTCCATTGCTACTCATAGCTAACTTAAAAAATACAAACCTCTCCTTTTGCCAAGATACAAAGGGAGCCAACAACTCTCTACATCTCTGCTCTTCTATACCAACATCGACATGTATGCCAGAATCTCTTAAAAGCTCTGCTCCTGCTCCTGCTTTTTGATTGACCTCACTTGTGCCTATTATCACTCTTTTAAAACCGAGCTCTTCTATAAGTTTGCTACAAGGTGGTGTCTTGCCAAAGTGATTACACGGCTCTAATGTTATAAAAATATTTTTATTTTTAAAGGTATTGCTGTGATTTTTATACAGATAGTTATAAATTTGCGTAGCATCTTGTATCTCTAAAATTTTTAAATCGTCTGTGATTTTTAAGTAGGCTTTTTTTATAGCGTCTACTTCTGCATGTATTGAGCCTGTTTGTTTGTGGACACCACTTGAGATAAAATTATAATTCTCATCAGCGATAACAGCTCCCACTGAAGGGTTTGGATATGTTAGTCCTTGATACTGCCAAGCCTTATCAAGAGCTAATCGCATAAAATAGCTGTCTAGTTTTCCCATCTGTGATAAGTTCTAGCTTTTTCTATATCTTCCATTAAGATTGTTATTGGTTCACCATCCTCTTCTATAAGTACAATTTTACTCTTTTGAACTGACTCTAACTTTCCTATAATTTTATCTGTATTAATTAGCTTTACTTTTACAAACTCTCCAATTGAACCATGGAAGTGCTCTAGTTTTCTAAGAGGTCTCTCAACTCCAGGAGAGCTTACCTCTAAAGAGTACTCACCGTCAACAGGAGGCTCTAAGTCTAAAATTGGTGAAAGAATCTTTGCAACTTGTGCACACTTATCTAAACTAATTCCATCTTTACTTGTTATATAAATTCTAAATATTTTCTGTTCAAACTCACTAGTTGTCTCTAGGTCGTAAAGCTCAGCTCCACAATCTTGCACTATCTTCTCAATAGTCTCTTTAGTTGTCATTTTTGCTACCCTTTTCAAGCTCACTTGCTACTTGATCAAAAAGTGCGTCCATCTGGTTTTGCTTCTCTAGTTTATCGTCAAATTTAAATTTAAAATCTGGAGACCTAAACCAACCTTCACTCTGCATACAATAGGTTTTTATATGCGAATTAACTCTCTTTAGTTGGCTTATGATATATTTTTGCTCATCAGTATCAAACATCGCCTTGTCAAGATAGACCGTTGCATCATACTTTCCACGAGTACACTCTACATCTATCACGCAAAGCCCATTTAACATCTCATCATTCAAAGTTGATAGTGCTTCAGGAATCAGCTCCTTTAAAATGCTCTGTGTTCGCTGAAGCTTAATGCTCTTACTGTTTGTCACTACAATACTGCTTGCTCTTCAACTTCTTTGAAGCTCTCTATAAAGTCACCAACTTTAATATCATTGTAGCCCTCTATTCCAACACCGCACTCAAAGCCTTTTTTCACCTCAGTGGCATCATCTTTAAATCGCTTCAATGAAGAGACACTACCCTCATAGATTATGATGCCATCACGAATAAGCCTAGCTTTAACACCACGATTAATCAAGCCATCAGTTACAATACAACCAGCAATTGCTCCAATTTTTGGAACAACAAAAACTTCTCTCACCTCTGCTTGTCCCATATTCTCTTCTCTTATAACTGGTGAGAGCAATCCTGAGACAAGCCCTGTAACATCATCAATCAAATCATAAATAATACTATATGTTTTTATCTCAACACCACTACTCTTTGCTTTCTCCTTAACAGCTCCTGTTGGTCTTACTTGAAAACCAAGAACTACACTATTCTCACTAGCTTGTGCAAGTGCTACATCACTCTCAGTAATGCCGCCTATGCCTGAACTTATAATATTTATCTTCACTTCATCATTTTTTATTTTAGCTAATGAGCCTTTTATTGCTTCAAGCGAGCCTTGAACATCGGCTTTTAAGATAACTGGCAGAGTTTTTATTGAGCCTTCTGCAATTTTACTACTTAACTCATCTAGGGTTACTTTGGTTGATTTAGATAGCTCTTTTTGCCTAAGATAAGCAGCTCTTTTTTGTGCATATTCACGAGCTTTTTTCTCTGCCTTGACACTTACTAGATGCTCTCCAGCCCCTGGAACTTCACTAAGACCCAAAACAATAACAGGCTCACCAGGACGAGCTTCTTTTACAGACCTGCCCATATCATCCAATAGAGCTCTTACTTTTCCATACCCAACGCCAGCAACTATGACATCCCCAACTCTTAAAGTTCCTTCATTGATAACTACGGTTGCAACAGGACCTCTTCCTTTTTCAAGTGAACTCTCAATGACAGTTGCTTTCGCTTCTCTAACAGGATTTGCTTTAAGCTCCATCATGTCTGCTTGAAGTAAAACTACCTCTAAAAGGTCCTCAATACCCATACCGCTTTTTGCGGATACCTCAACAAACTCATGCTCTCCACCCCAGTCAACAGGAGTAACCTCAAGCTCTGCTAAGCCGGCTTTTGCCATATCTGGATTTGCAGCCTCTAAGTCCATCTTGTTCATAGCGATGATAAAAGGAACTCCAGCAGCTCTTGCATGCTCAACTGCCTCCCTAGTTTGTGGCATTACTCCATCATCTGCAGCAACTACGATGATGACAATATCCGTTACTTGTGCCCCACGACTTCTCATCTGTGTAAATGCCGCATGCCCTGGAGTATCTATAAAAGTTATGTTTCTTCCATTTTTTTCTACCATATAAGCACCAACATGTTGAGTAATTCCGCCAGACTCTCCACTTGCAACTTTCGTATTTCTTATGTAGTCCAAAAGTGAGGTTTTACCATGGTCAACATGCCCCATAATAGTAATAATAGGTGCTCTTTCTATCATCTGCTCCTCAGATGACTCCTCATAGGCTCCAACATAGTCAAAGACCTCTTGAGTATCAACCGTAGTAACTTCAATCTCAAAAGTATCAGCTAAAATATCAATGGAATCCTTGTCTAAGAAGTCATTCTTAGTAACCATCATACCTAGTAAAAATAGCTCTTTTATAACTTCGCTTGGTTGTTTATTTATCTTTTGTGCAAACTCATACACTCTGATATCTTCAGGAATCTCCACTGAAGAGACAATCTCACTATCAGGGCTAACTGTTTTTTTAATGCGTCTTTTTCTTCCGCGTCTTTTTATACCTTGTGGCTGGAAAAAACTTGGTCTTTTTGTGGTTCTTATCTGTGATGGATCACTGTTTTTCTTTGTTCTTTGCTCTACTTTTGGCTCAGACTTTATAGTCAAGTCTGGCAGAACCACCATGTTGTCCTCAAGGTCAAGTCTAATGTCTGCCATATCGCTAAAAGCTATATCAATCTTTTGTGCATTGCTCTGCTTTTCTGCAGGAATTTTTTTAACTCTTTTCTTCCTTTTAGAGCTCTCACTAGCGGCTCCAAAAACAGACTCTAAAGGTTGAGAATTTTTCTTTTTTGCATAAGGTGAAGGAAAGCTTTTAGGGTTTGCTTCTATCTTTACTGGACGCTTCTTCTTAACGATAACCAAGCCTCTTCGCTTACGAACACTCGCAGTTGCCAAGCTCTCTTTTTTGGGCTCAGAGCTAGCAACCTCTTCTTGCTTCATCTCTTTGATATGTTTTATCTTTAACTCTTTTTTAGGCTCTATTTCTGGTTTTTTGGGCTCTATTTCTGACTTGTCTTCTTTAAGCTCTACTTTTTTTATAGGTACTTCTTTTGTAGCCTCTTTCTTTTTTGGTTTTGGTTTTGGCTTATCTTTTACAGGCTTAGCTTCACTCTTTTTCTTTACCACTTCTGGCTTAACTGGCTCCTCTTTTATGCCTGTTAAAACATAATTCATAAGCCTCTGGGCCTCTTGTTGAGTAACAGAGCTATTTGCGGCTTTTACTACTAGTCCTATATCAGCCGCTTTTTCAACAACCTCTTTACTTTTTATGCCAAGCTCTTCTGCAATCTCTTTTATACGCACTTTCTCCATTCGCTCAAATCTCCTTAGGTTGGAAAACAGTTCCAAATTCATCTATTTTTTTATATTTTAATTTAAACTTACTATTTAAAATTTTTACTAATCTCTTCTCATCCAATATAACACACTCTAGGCAGATATAACTACTGCGACCCTTTTTAGAAAACTCTATTAATTTTTCATAGCGTAGCTGAAAGCGGATTAGTATACTTTGCTCATATCTCTCTTTGCAAATAACACACATTCGAATAGGCTTTTTCATATTATGGATGGCATTATACCAAAATTAAACTATTTTTCAACTTTAAACCCAGTATTATCAAAATCAAATATTTTAACTCCAAAGCTTGGAAAGAGTTTTATCAGTATATCTCTTAAATTCTGTGCATTTTTTTCATAACTTAAAGACAAAAAGGATGACCCACTTCCAGAAAGAGTGCTCATCAAAGCCCCATTTTTAAGTGCAACTTCTCTGACACTAAAAAGCTCTTCCATCTTTTTCATTCTTCTATTCTCGTGTATTTTATCCTTAGCTACATATCTTAACATCTCCCAGTCTTCGTTAAAAAAAGCTGCACTCATAAGCCCAACACGAGAACTATTAAATACCACATCCGACATAGAGTGTAGCTTTGATAGCTGTGTTCTTGAGCGGGCTGTAGACATAGCCCGATTTGGTATAACCACTACAGCTTTAAGAGATTTTGGCAAATCTTTTTTTAATGTTTTAACGCAATCATCTACTACTATTGAGGTTGTAAATCCTCCATAAACAGCAGGCGTTATATTGTCTGGATGGTTTTCATAAATAAGTGCACGGTTTAATATAGTCTCTTTTGAGATCTTTACATCTGCTAAACAATATGCACTTGCAATTGCTCCAACTATAACAGCTGAACTACTTCCAAGTCCTCTTGAGAAAGGGATATTGTTTTCAAATTCGAACCTAAAACTCATTTTTTCTCCATCTAATTCTTGATAAATCTCTTTAAATATCGATACAAAAATATTATTTACTTTAAGTTTTGGGTTTTTTGACCCCTCGCCTTTCACAGAGATACTTTGACATGTGTATGGTTTTATAGTGACATAGTTATAGAGTGATATTGCAAGCCCTAGACTATCAAATCCTGGTCCTAGATTTGCACTTGTTGCTGGTATTCGTATTTTCATCTTACTGTCCTCTTTAAAAGGAGCAAAGCCCCTTTTAAATTCATCGCGACTGAAGCACGAAAAAGTGTTTTCTGTGTGCTCATTTTACTGTCCTCTATACTGCTGGCAAGATATAGAGTGGCTCTATCTCTTTAGTAAAATTTTCTAGTTTTATGATTTTTGGTAAGATAAACTCACATTTTGGCTCATCTTCAAAAAACTGAATTTCAATTTTACCATCTTTTTTTACAAAATAGTTGTTTCTCATGGCTTTTATGGGAGAGTTTTGGTTAAAGTAAAATCCATCACACCCAAACAGCTCTATATTTTTAACAATTCCAATAGTCCTTAAAAATATATAGCTAATTTTTATAGACATAAAGCTTCCTGGTCCTCTTGCAAAAAACACTCTTACACATGTGAAGTGCTTAAATATCTCTTGAAAGATAGCCGGTAGTGCTTCGCTTGTCCGATCTTTAGTAATGAACTCTTTAATAAGCTTAGTGTTTTCATATATACCTACTTGGAGTGGTGAGCCTAAAGAGATAATAACAATATCCACCTCTTTTTTTATGCGAATGCCTCCACAAGCCCAAACTCTTTAAGCGTTGAAAAATCTTTTACTTCATAGTTTTTTGAATCTTTTAGTATCTCTTTTGTAAGTAGGTGATTTAGGTTATGGCTCCCTGCAAATGACTCATAATCAGCAAGCAAAGGGGCTCCAAGAAGTGCTAAATCTCCTATTGCATCTAAAATCTTATGTCTAACAAACTCATCTTTAAATCTTAATCCATCAGGGTTTAGTATCTTCTTATCATCAAGAACTATAGCGTTATCGAGTGAGCCACCAAGTGCAAGACCTCGACTCTGTAGATATTGAACATCTTTTAAAAATCCAAATGTCCTAGCTCTGGATATCTCTTCTATATAGGCTTTTTTACTAAACTCAAATTGGTACTTTTGCTTTGCAATGATTGGATGAGAAAAATCTATCTCAAAATTATACGAAGGCTTTTTCGATGGCTTTACTCTAGCAAACTTTTCTCCATCACTAACCACTACCTCTTTTTTGATAATCATAACACTCTTGTTTGTAACTAATTCTCTCTTTTGTCCCTGATCAAGCATCATACAAAAACTAGCTCCACTTCCATCCATAACTGGAACTTCTGCTCCGCTCAATTTTATCAACATATTGTCAATACCATAAGAGTAGATTGCTGAAAGTAGGTGCTCTATGGTTGAGATAGAGTTTTTTCCATCACCTATAACAGTTGCATTAGTGGTGTTTGTGACATTTTGTGGAGCTGCTTTTATGCTCATTTTTACATCGGTTCTATAAAAAACTATGCCACTATTTGCCTCAAGAGGCTCTAGTGATATCTCTATAGGTTCGCCTTTATGTAGTCCAATGCCAACACTATCCACTTTTTTAGCGATTGTAGTTTGACGCACATATCTCCTTTATCACAACTTTTGAGCTCTCTAATGCTATCTTCTGCAAAGTGTTGCTCTTAAGAAGTTCTCTATCTATAACCTCACCATTAAAAATCAAATTGCCACGAGAATTGAGTCCTTGAAAAACTATAAACTCTCCATCACACTGAACTAAGCCATCAACTGTGCCATAAACTGTAACACTTTGTGTGCAAAAGAGTTTTGCACCGCTATTGACTTGACCAAAAACCACTACGGGCAACTCTTCGCTTATCTCCTCACCAGAGCGAATTGGTCTCTCATAAATCTTTAGCCTCTCTTTTCGAGCTATCTTTTTCGAGCTATCCTCTTTTTTATCTTCTGCTTTGGTCTCTTTTTTTGGATCTAAGAGCTTAGGGCTGTATGCTGATATATTTTTATAACAAAAGCCCTCATTATCAAGAATTTCCTCTATACTCTCATCAGTCTTGCCATCAATAAGCAAAAAGAATTCCAACAGCAGTCCTTTGTTCTTTTTCAAATACTCTAAAAAAGCCTCTTTTTCATCTACGGTTATATAAAAAACACGCAGATTTTTCTGCTTAACTATCACTCTTCATCTATTATTTTTTTTGCTGAGTCTATGATATCGAAGATGTTGTCTCTCATCCAACTCTTATCCATCCACTCTTCTGGTCGAACTTCAACCCCTTGAACTATCATGCTAAAATGCAGGTGGTCCCCAAGAGCTAGACCTGTCACTCCCGTCTTGGCTATAGCATCCCCAGCTTTTACCAGCTCACCCTCTTCAACTAGATTGCTAGAGTTGTGACTATATAGAGAAAAAACACCTAAGCCATGCGATATAATAACAGTGTTTCCGTATATGCCATTATATTTAGAATAAACTACCTCTCCAGGATTTGAAACTACAATATCAGCTCGTGCAGTACTCGCAAGGTCTAATCCCATATGATAAGACTTGCTTACTATCTTCTCGCCATGCATAAAAGATCTATGATCTCCAAAACCAGCAACCGCAGCACCATTTTTCAAAGGATAAAATGGCTTAATGCTAAAGGAGCTAATCATCTCTTTTGGAACTATAGAAGTTGCTTCGCTTATCTCTTTAGAGTTTCTTTTTCTCATATCTTCATTAACATGCTTAAATTTTTCAATTTTACTCATACTTGCTAAATTGGCTGGGTTATCCTCTTGTACCAAATCTGCTATCTTGCCATCTAGGAGTCTATCTTTTAGTACTATCCTTGAAGATCTAAATTTTTTTTCTTTTAGAAAAAATCTAACTCTACTTTTTGCTACATTTCCAGCCTTATCATGTGCTACTATCGTTGCTTTGAAACTCTCCTCTTGTCTAGGCCATGCCAAAAGTGAGATAAAATAACCATCTTTATAGAAAGGTGTTGGATAAAAAGTCTTACCAAAACTTGTCTCTATATACAGCTCTTTTAAATTCTCATCTTTGGCTTTAAACACAACAGTACCAATGCCACCCTTGATGATGGCATAAGAGTTATTTACTATAAAAAGTTCTGGTCTTTTGCTGTCAACAAGTATGGTTGTTTTAGCTACTGCTTTATTTCCAGAAAAGAAGCTCCACTTGCTTGAATCAACTGCTTCAATAGTCATCTCAAAACTTTTTTTATTACTTACAAATCCCGTTTTAGGAAATTCAATATTTAAAATATGTTCATTTTCTGCAACTGAAAAAACTTTTTTAGCCAATACAATCGAGTTTTCCCCATCACTTAAAACTGCACGAATAAACCTTAAGCCACTCTCATCACTAATCTTAATTGGTATAGGTTTTTTTAAGTTCCAATTTATCTTTTTATCTAACTCTATAATAGGCATATCTCTCTCAAACATCTTTGAATTATACAGATATGCTAACAATACTACAATTAAAATCGAAGCAATTAATACAACCGTTCCTGTTGAGTTTCTTTTTTTACGCATAACTACCTCTTTAATAAATTTAATATCTCTTTACATGTAGCTATTATATCGCTACTTTTCACATCAAAACCTGCTGCACCCCTATGGCCTCCACCACCATAAGAAGTTGAAATTTTTGAAACATCCATTTCACCATCACTTCGCAAAGAGACCTTGCAATACCTATCAAGCTCAAGTACCATCAAAGCCACCTTTACATTTGATATATCACGAAGCATATTTATAATACTCTTAGTATCACTTCTCTTTGCTCCTGTCGCCTCTAGCGTTGTTCTATCGATAATCACTGAAGCTATAGTTGCATCCTTATGAAGCTCAAAATTGGTAAGCATATAAGCCGTCAATCTAGTTTTTGCTAGCGAAACACTACTTTTAACCTCGCTAGCCACCTCTTTAGGATTCACGCCACACTCAATAAGTCTTGATGCCACTTCAAATGTAGTTGCGTCAATCTCGCCATACCTAAAAAAACCTGTATCATCTGCAATGGCAGTATAAAGTGCTATTGCAACTCTCTTTGAAATTTTTATATCATTAGCTTTTAACAGTCTATATACAACAATACCAGCACTT
The DNA here is from genome assembly GCA_964642805.1 of uncultured Sulfurospirillum sp. Classification (GTDB taxonomy): domain Bacteria; phylum Campylobacterota; class Campylobacteria; order Campylobacterales; family Sulfurospirillaceae; genus Sulfurospirillum_A. Next base: position 18,233 of record CAZXOZ010000017.1, read on the forward strand.
GATGCTTCTGGTAAAACTACATTTATATCACCAAAATTCTTATTACTTTTATGATGATCGATATTTACAATCTCATAATCACCTTTTTCTACTCCAACTCTATCAAAACTAGCACAATCACAGCAAACAAGCAAATCAAAAAACTTTGGAAGCCTACTTTGAATTTTTGAAAATCCCTCTAAAAAACCAAACTCTCTTGGTAGCTCATCTTGTGTAGCATTAAATAGTGCTACTTTTTTGCCAAGCTCTTTAAGAGTGTTATATAGTGCCAAGGTTGACCCAATTGCATCTCCATCAGGATGTACATGTGAGACTATAACAACATATCTAGCATTTACAATTTTATCCCAAGCTTCTTTATACATGTGGCTCCAATTATAGTAAATATTTGCTAAATTTAAAATTATACTACTAAGTGAAGTTAAACAAATAGACAATTAGTCTATATAAAAGCCATAAAAATATTATCGGAAAAAGCATAGTTTGAAAAATAAAAACTATAATTAAATCAACTATATGTTCGGTGGCAGTTGATACAAATTTTTCAAATTGAGCTCTTTTTTCCTTATAATATTTTGCTGAAAATA
>CAZXOZ010000018.1:0-5262 GCA_964642805.1 uncultured Sulfurospirillum sp.
GAATCGGGTTAAATATTTAGCTGTAAGAAAAAAGAATAAATGGTATAGCTACCTGCTCTAATAGATACGATAGAAGATTGTATAATGTCTCCAACAAAAAGAACCACTGCTTGAAATGCTACGAGAGGAGAAAAGCCTAAATGAGATTGCAAGTAGATACGAAATGCTTCCAAAGAGCCTACAAGACTGGTAGAAGCAATTTTTATCTAATGCATCATTAGCATTTCACAGAAACTTTTCACTTCGTTAAACTGCTATTCGCTAGTTTTGACAGAAGTGCAGCAGTCAAAGAGTATAAGCAGGAAATAGAGCAACTCTCGCACGAGAAAGATACAATGGCTAAAAAGCTAGGAGAAGTTATGATAGAAAGAGGTTGGGTAGTGGGAATAGCATTGCATTTATTCTTAAAAATAACTCATTTAAAGAGAATGGCTTAGTAACTGACCTTACACACTTATTTCTCGAAAAGTCCTACTTTTCGTAGCTTTAGGGGGTTGTAGGGGATTTATCCCCTGCCACTATAGCGAGCTTTGCTTGATATAGTGCGTAAGGTCAGTTAGTAGCATAATCATCACTTAAAAACCCTTTCTCAATATCTTTTTCGCCATCTAGTGAGGTCAAAAAGATAATTGGAGTGCTAGAGTGCTCCCTTTCTTTTCATAACACGCCTTTCACTAGAGTATATCAAGAATTTATTTGTTATTTAATAAATTTAAACTATAATAGGAAAACTTTTCAAGGGCAATAGATGATAACTGCGATAGATAGTGCTACTAAAAATTTCTGCTCAAGTATAATTGAGAGCGAAGTACAACAAGCAAAATATTTTGGCAAAAACTTTTATGGTGCCACAATCGCACTACATGAGAATGATATAGAGCATCAATGGTATCTGCTTTTTAAAAAAAATACTCTAAACGAATTCTCAAAAGCACTTTTATTTGAAAAAAATTTAAATGAAGATGACTTGTGTAACCTAGTTAAAGAGGTAGCAAATATGATAATTGGCTCTGCAAAAGTTCTCTTAGAGGAGAAAAATCCCAATACAAGCTATAAACTGTCTACTCCAGACTACTTAGGACATGTCCCCAATGTTCAGCTTTTAGAGTTGGAAGAGTTTTTGCTTTATAAGATTAAAAATAGAACTTTTGCGATAGGCAGGAAGGTTATTGATTTTGAACAAAAAAGATAAAGAGTATTTGGAAAATAGACTACTAAGTGGATATGAAAATCTTGTAGATATCAATGTAAGCTTTATCGCAGAGCTTGGCACCACAACCCTAAGCGTAAGAGAGCTTCTTAAACTGCATAAGGGCTCAGTCATTGACTTAGAGAAACCTGCTGGAGAGAGTGTTGAGCTATTTGTAAACAATAAAATATTTGGAAAAGGTGAAGTTATGGTTTATGAGAAAAACTTAGCTATTCGTATCAACGAAATACTAGACTCAAATACGGTAATTCAATACTTCAAAAGAGAGTTGTAATGAAGAGTATCTTTATATTTATACTTTTTATCTCGTTTGCAAATGGTGCCAATCTTTTAACACACAATATCTATGAAAGAACCGATAGAGTTGATATAATGCTATCTTTTGACTCTCCTTATGAGGGTAAAATCACCCAAAAAAGAGATAAAGATATCACTACCCTAATACTTAGTGACCTAAGCTACGATAGGTTGATTGAAAAAAAGATAGACTCAAAAATAGTTCAAGTCATAGCAATAAAACCAAGCAAAGATAGTGTCAATATTGCACTAAAAAGCCACTACTTAATCGCCGTAATAGCTTCAAAAACAGTTGATGGATTTGGACTTAGGATTCGCATAAAACCAGTAAATCAAACTCCTGTAAGTCAAACAAATCAACCAACACAAAGTGATGTAAAAACACCAATACAGACAAAACCTAGCGAAAGTCTGGTTGACGGAAGATATCTTAGTGTTATATTTCTTCTGCTAATTATGGTAGTTTTTACACTTTGGATTAAAAGAAGAGTTATGAAAAAAGGCGGGCAAGCAAAAGCTCAAAATTCATGGCTATTTAGTTCTAGCAACTTGTCTCATGATGAGGTTAGTGTAATTCATCAAAAGAGAATAGACAACAGTAATAGTGTTGTTCTTTTAGAGTTTCAAGATAGAAAATATCTAGTGATGACAGGAAGCTCCAATCTACTTTTAGAGAAGTTTTCAAAAGGAGATATAAAAGATGACTCAGATTTTGAAAAAGCCTTCGAAGACAATAGAAAAAAGTTAGACGAATATCTAAAAATACAGACAGATGAAGAGATAGAAGATGACTACAGAAGCAAACTAGAGAGACACTAGTTGGTAAATGAGAATACAATTAATGAAAAAGATATTAGATTAAAGTATGTAAGGGGACTTGAAAAGTTTATACGAAGCAATATATCCTATCTAAGAGACCCTGCATTTGAGTTTGAAATTTTTCAACAAAGAGCAAAAAGAGCATTTGAAATACTTGAAAAAATAGAGTCTATAAGGCTCAATGCTCCATACCTTGTTGCTCTAGAGAAGTATGTCAATCTTCTTTTAGGAGTTCTGCATGCAGAGGAGCTCAAAGAGGAGGATAAAAAAGCACTTCAAGCTAAGCTCCTCAAAGAGGCAAATCTACTACACAAAGAGAAAAATAGAACTCGCTATAAAAAAGATAAGCATAAAAAAATAATTCCATAGGTTGAGTTAAAACCTATATGCTAGTTGAACCCCTATCTCTCTTGGCTTAGAGTAGATAGTATAGATAGTGCCATACCCCTCTATATTGTGCTCTTTATCAAAAATATTCTTGCCATAAAGATAGACTTCATAGCTCTTTTTCTCGTAGCCAATCTTAATATCAATAAGCTCATAAGAGTCTATTTTGTTTGTATTTTGTTTGTCCGTGTACATGGGTCCAGCACCACTTATATCCGCTCTTGCAAAATATCCGTCCATCACTCTATACTGAAAACCTAAATTATAGTCATATTTTGGAGCATACATATTTTTCATTAAGTCTCTATTGTAAAAGCAGATTTAAAAATCAAAGAAGACACCTCTATATATTCAGAAGATAATCTAAACGGTATTTTTCTAGATTTTAATATAAAAGGTGATATAGAATACACAAGTAGCATTTCGAGTTTTAAACTAAACACCATTAGCAATCAAACTGACATCCAATTAATCAAAAATGGTACAGGTAACTCTTTCGTAAAAAAAGGTGAAGTCAATAAACTGAGTATTGCTATTGAGAAAGATTTTTTAACTCAAAATATACCACAAAACAAAAAAAAGAGGAGCTCCTTGCTTCTCTTGAAAGTGATATTTGCACTAAAGTGTTGTCTAGTAAAAGAACTAATTATCAAATACAGCTATTGATTAACGATATACTTTTTTCTCATTTTTATGGAGAGCTAAACAGCATATTTATTCAGTCAAAAGTTTTAGAAATAATTTTTCTTGAATTTCAAAATTTATTTTCAGATGAAAACTTAATCTCTTCAGTGAATAGCTTGAAACTAGATGAAAAAGACATATATGCCATAAAAAAAGCAAAAGAGATTTTAATACAAAATATGAAAAATCCTCCGTCCATAATTGAGCTTGCTAAAAAAGCAAAAATCAATGATTTTAAATTAAAAGCAGGATTTAAAAAAGTATTTAACAAAACTCCATATGGTCTTTTATTGGACTACAAGATGAGTATAGCTAGAAAATTATTGACAACTGGGGATATGAATGTAAATGAAGTTTCAAAATACATTGGGTACAAGTATTCCCAAAATTTTAGCACAGCTTTTAGTAAAAAATTTGGGATTCTACCTAAAGATGTTATGAAAACTAAAAAGTATTATATTTTGCCTTAAAGAGAGGGTTCAATTCCAATAACTGACCTTATGCCCACTATAGTGAGTAAGGTCAGTTATTGGAATTGGGATTTATCATAAAAAAGATAAAAAAAAGCTTCCATAGTGTATACTATCGTAACACATAAGAAAAAAGGACTGAATTTGCCCGATTTGTCTCTAGTTATGCTAGGAGCAGGAGCATCCTCTCGCTTTAAGATGTCTGCTAAAAAGCAGTGGTTAAGAACAGGGCACACTCCACTTTGGCTCCATGCAACTCAAAATATTCTCAAAAACTACTCTTTTACTAAAGTAATTGTAGTCTGCTCTTCTGATGAGATAGAGTATATGAAACTCTTTAATAGTGATTTTACCTATATTGTTGGCGACAACTCAAGGCAAAAGTCATTAAAAAATGCACTCTTACATGTAAGCAGTGAGTATGTTCTAGTAAGCGATATGGCTAGAGTTTGTATCCCTAAGAGTATGATTCAAAGAGTTATAGACAAGTGCGGAAAAGCTGATATTGTTGTGCCCTACATAAGCGTTCAAGATACTGTAGTCTACGAAGGTAAAACACTAGAGAGAGAAAAAATAAAACTCATTCAGACTCCTCAACTCTCAAAAACAGACTCACTTAAAAATGCTCTTAAACAAGCAAGAGATTTTACCGACGACAGTAGTGCTATAAAAGCAAATGGCGGAACAGTCGAATATGCAGTTGGCGACAGAGCTGCAAACAAGATTACTACACTTGAAGATATAGATATAATAGTAGATCTAGAAGAGCCCTCATCTGATATGTTTGTTGGCAATGGCTACGATGTTCACCAGTTTGAAATAGGCAAGAAAATGGCTCTTGGTGGTGTTAAAATTGAGGATAAACGAGGCTTTAAGGCTCACTCTGATGGCGATGTTGCTCTACATGCTCTCATTGACGCTCTTTTGGGTGCGAGTGGTGTTGGAGATATAGGTGAACTTTTTCCAGACAATGACCCTAAACACAAAGATGCGGACTCAAAAGAGCTACTTAAAAAAGTGGTATCATTTTTATATAACATTGGATTTGAAGTAGTAAACTGCGACTTAACCATCATAGCTCAATCACCAAAACTTTCACCTTACAAGCAACTCATGAGAAAAACTATATCTGATATCCTGCATATAAAGCCTCTACATGTAAACATAAAAGCAACTACAACAGAAAAATTAGGTTTCGTAGGAAAAGAGGAAGGAGTAGCAGTAACTGCAACAGCTACACTAAAATACCTGAACTGGAAGAAGGAGACAGTAAAATGAAATACTCTATGCAAAGCATAAGCTTTAGTGAGAGGAATTTTCAAGGAGCTTTGCTTCTTGAAAAGGAGACAGTAAAATGAAATACTCTATGCAAAGCATAAGCTTTAGTGAGAGGAA
>CAZXOZ010000018.1:5362-18595 GCA_964642805.1 uncultured Sulfurospirillum sp.
GTGAGAGGAATTTTCAAGGAGCTTTGCTTCTTGAAAAGGAGACAGTAAAATGAAAATACTAATAGTAGAAAATGAGGTATATCTAGCTCAAAGCATTGCATCTAAACTAACTGAAATAGGTTATACATGTAATATTGCGACATCTGTAAGTGATGCTGTCAAAAACAATAGCTATGATGCAGTTTTGCTCTCTACAAACATATCTGGGCAAAACTTTTATCCTGTCATCGAGAGACACAAATCCTCTATTATTATTTTGATGATATCTTATATCAGTCATGATACAGTCTCAAATCCTATGAAAATTGGCGCAAATGACTATATTCAAAAGCCATTTATAATAGAAGAACTTATAAGGAAACTGCAACATTTAAAAAAATTTGAGAGCTTAGAGAAAGAGAACTCTACATACAAGGAGTATATAAGCAACCTCTTTATTAGCTCTGAAATTAAGCCAATAGATACAAAAACAAAACTTCCTCTACTCTTGAAAACTAACTTTCAAAAAAATGCTGATGCAGTAGTTTTTCAGTATAGTGTGGAGAAAGGTGAATTTTTTACATTTATATCGCTTACATGTGAGAATGCTATTGATAAAATAGCAAAAACACCTTATAATAGACTTCTATATATTGTCGATTTGCAAAACATGAAAATGAGTGAGAGAGTTAAAGTACTCAATCTCATCAAAGATAGGCGTGCAATCATATCAACAACAGACATAGATGAAAACCAAGACTCTATTTCACAAATTGAGATTATGGCTGAGAGTAGAGTTTTTGACAGAGGTGACATACTAAGCATTGATGACTATGTAAAGTATATCATACTAAATTTTCAAAACAAGTTTCCTGATACAGAGTTATCAAAAAAACTTGGAATTTCAAGAAAAAGCCTTTGGGAGAAGAGAAAAAAATATGGGATCCAAAAGAAAAAATAGACGACTTTTTATAGACAAACAAGCACTCGCTACACTCTCATTTGCAAAAGAGGGAATACTGAGCCCTGTGAATAAGCTAATGAGTGAAGAGGAGGCTAAAGAGGTAGATAGGACTGGATTTTATCGAAAATCTCCTTTTCCATTTCCATTTATCTTAGCGCCACATGGTAAAAAAAACTCTAGTGTTTTAACGACTACTAACAAGGGCGAGGTTCTTGATTTTATTGTTGAGGGTAAAGTTAGAGGATATATCACTATTGATGAAGTTTATAAGATAGATAGAAAAAGAAGAATTGAACAGATTTTTGGCACATATGATAGCTCAAATCTTGAGACTAAGATGTTTTTAAAGCGTCTTGGTAGCTATGCAATTTGTGGTGAATATGAACTTGATTTTGATGATATTAAGGATGTAAAAAACAGTATTATAGAAGCAAAAAAAAGAGTAAAGCCTAAAAATACAGCCTCCGTTATGATGAGTGCAAGACCCTTTCATAGAGCACATGAAAGACTCATTAGAATAACTCTTGAAAAGACTGATTTACTGGTTATATTTCTGCTAAAGCCCTATACAGAAGATTTAGTATCCTATGACTTAAGACTTAAGACTCTTCAATATTTTATAGAAAACTATCTTCAAAAAAATAGAGTTGTTGTTGTACCATTTGAAAATACCTATATATTTTCAGGTTATAATAATGCAGTCTTAGATAGTATTTGTGCTCGCAATTTTGGATGCGATAGGTTAGTTCTTGGGCAAAACAATAGTGGTATCGGAATGTATTATGATAAAAATGAAGTGAAGTCAATACTCAATAGATACAAGCCACTTGGCATAAAAGTAGATATTATTACCGAGTTTGTGTACTGCAATGAGTGCAAAACTTTAGTTAGTAAAAATACTTGTCCTCACGGCCAACATCATCACATTAGATATGACTCACAAACTCTTATGAAGCTTTTAAGTGCTGGTATTTTACCGCCAGCAGTTCTTATGAGAAAAGATATATCAGCCATACTTCTTAGTGAAATGCTTCCTGATAGATTTGAGAATATACAAAAGATATATGACAACATCTTTCCAACATCTGGGCTGTTGGAATCGCGCGACGAAAAAGACTTCTATCTTGAGCTGATGAATCTACACCAAACAATGTCTTTAACTTAAGTGACAGCAAGATGAACAATTCTATGCGAAGTGCAAGCTTCAGTTGCGAGGAATTTGACTCGGACTTGTTCGAGTTAAAGGGGCAATAAGGTGAGAAAACTATTTTTAACATTTTTCTATGCTGGTATGTCGCCTTGGGCACCAGGGACTATTGGGAGTATTGCAGCAACATTAGCCGGAGTTTTAATTCTTCAATACTTTCCAGTTGATGCTCTTCTTTTATTGACAATTTTGATTACTATCATAGCCATTAAAGAGATAAATGCTTATGAAAAAGATGGTGGAACCCATGATGATAAAAGCATAGTTATAGATGAGGTTGCTGGACTTTGGCTAGCTCTTGTAATTGCATCAGAGAATTGGGTTCAGATTCTGCTCTGTTTTATCTTTTTTAGAATATTTGATATATGGAAACCCTCTATAATAGGAAAAATTGATAGACAGGTAAAAGGTGGCTTAGGTGTTATGGGTGATGACCTTCTTGCTGGATTTTTAGCAGGAATATGTAGCTCTGGAACTTGGCAATTTATTGAAATATATCTTTAACCCGAATTATACAAAAAAACAGTATTTATACATGTTTAATAATTAAATTAATATAATGTTATATACCTTTTTTAATGGAGTACATTTTTGAAAATTAATAAGTATTATTTGTTTGTTTTTATCTCAATATTACAATACTTAATTGTACTATTATTTTACTACAAGGGATATTTGGAGCAATATCAAAACTTATACTTAATTATAATCTTCTTCTCTGTATCTTTTTTAATAGGTATATTTATTGCAAAAGATAACAGACAAATGCAATCTACTATAGATATGATTGAGCAAATTGTTATATTAAAATCAAAAAAAAGTATTCTTTTTGCTAATAAATCCTTTTTTAAATTTTTTGAAGTAAGAAGTTTAAAAGAATTCAAAAAAGAGTATTATTCGCTAAATAATACTCTTGTGCAAAATGATGACTTTCTCAACTTAAACTTTAACATGGATATAAAGAAATTAGTAGTATACATGAACTCTTTAGAAAAATCTCAAAAAATAGTAAAAATAAAAAACAGAAACAATAACTCTCTTATAGTAGATATAAAGATAGACAAAATTGAACAGGAGGAGGTTTGCATTATCATTCTCTCAGACATAACGCAACTTAAGCTAAATACAGAAAAGTTTATGAAAAAAGCAAATATAGACTCTCTTACAAATATCTATTCTAGACAAAAGTTTAATGAACTTTATGAAATAGAGCTTGATAGAAGTGCGAGATATTTAAATCCACTTACTATACTCTTTATAGATATTGACTTTTTTAAAATAATAAATGACACACATGGACATGCCGTAGGCGATGCGACACTAGAAACTTTTGCCAAAGTTGTATCTGAAAACATAAGAGAGTTTGATATATTTGCTAGATGGGGGGGAGAAGAGTTTATACTGCTGCTTCCACAGACCAATATAAATGATGGCTATAAACTAGCAGAAAAAATTAGAACAATAATTTCTTCATATGAATTTAAAGATATTAAATCTCTTACATGCAGTATTGGGGTGTCCTCATTAATCAAGGGTGACAATACCCAAAGCCTCTTAAAAAGAGCAGATCAAGGACTATATAAGGCTAAAAAAAATGGTCGAAACAGAACAATTTTAGAGATTTAATCTCTTTTTTTACTAATCTGCATAAAAAGGATTTAAAATGGCAAAAGACAAAAATACAAAAATCGTAGACACAATAATAGACTTTATAATCATAATAGGTGTAAGCTTAACTATCTTTTTCGGTTCAGCTCTTCTAGGTGCTCCTTTTTGGCTTCAACTTCTTCTTGTAGCTATCTGGGGTGGATTCACAGGGTATAAACCAAAGATAGTTAGAATCCCTTTTAAGTTTATGTATAGAGATGATGATTAAGCTTCTCTTGCTCTTGCTGCTTGCAACAACACTTGTTGCAGGCTCGCTAAAGATTGCTGTTGCATCTAATGTACGGTTCGCTTTTGATGAGATTGCAAGATTATATGAGCAAAAAAGTGGTATAAAAATCATCCCTATCGTGTCTTCATCAGGCAAACTTACAGCTCAGATACAACACGGTGCTCCATTTGACCTCTTCTTATCAGCTGATATGAAGTTTCCAAAGTTTCTTCACGAGAGAGGTTTAACGACTTCAAAACCCAAAATATATGCCTATGGAACACTGGTTTTGTGGAGTTTAAATGAGAGAGTAGATGTCAGTATCAAAGGTCTTAAGAGTGAGAGTATTAGAAAAATAGCCATAGCAAATCCTAAAACAGCACCATATGGAGTTCAAGGATTAAGAGTTTTAGAAAAAAATGGTATAAAAGAGTTGCTCTATCCAAAAATTGCATTTGGCGAGAGCGTGTCTCAAACAAATAAGTTTATCTTTTCTCGGGCAGCAGATATTGGCATAACAGCAAAATCAACTGTACTGTCTCCAAAAATGCGAGAAGTAGGAAGATGGAAAGAGATAAGTAGAGATGACTACTCGCCAATAGAGCAAGGTATTGTTATGCTAAGTTATGGAAAAAAAAGTAATCCAAAAGAGTCTCTAGATTTTTTCAATTTTATGTTTTCTAAGGGTGTGCAAGAGATTCTTATAAGATATGGTTATATACTTCCATGAATAAACTTTTTGGTAAAATAACCAATATTGTCTCTTATGAAGGCATATCCATAGTTTCCATACAAACAAAAGAGACAACCATAAAAACCATACTGCTCGATACCCCTAGTAGCTGTGACTACCTCAAGCTTGATGAAGCTATAACCATAGTCTTCAAAGAGACAGAAGTTGCTGTAGCACTAACAAATCTAGGCAGTATTAGCATGGCAAATCAGATAAAATGTAAAATCGACTCTGTTAAAAATGGTAAAATTCTTTCAAATATACATCTTACATGTGGAGATACAAAGATTGTATCTATCATAACTACTGACTCCTCTAAAAGACTTAGGCTACAAAAAGGACAAGAGGTAATCGCTCTTATAAAAGCAAATGAAATCTCTTTGATGCAGGCTTAAATGTTTGTAGAAACTATGCTACTCACCTTTAAAGTTGCCTTGATAACTACAGCCATCCTTTTTATCATAGGAGTCCCTTTGGCACTCTGGATTTCAAGCACAAAATCCAAACTAAAGCCTATAGTCGAAGCTATAATCAGCATGCCTCTTGTTCTTCCGCCAACAGTTATAGGCTTCTATCTTCTCGTATTTTTAGGTCCTGCTAGCTCAGTTGGTGGCTTTGTGGAGAGTTGGTTTGATATGAGGTTAGTACTCTCTTTTGAAGGGATTATCATAGGCTCCGTGATTTGCAGTTTTCCTTTTATGGTTCAACCAATTCAATCTGGACTACAATCACTACCAAAATCACTCATAGAGGCCTCCTACACCCTAGGTAAATCTAAACTTCAAACACTTCTACATGTACAGCTTCCAAACATAAGAAACTCGCTTCTTACAGGTATGGTTTTGACATTTGCTCACACAGTAGGAGAGTTTGGGGTAGTTTTGATGATAGGTGGCAATATCCCAGGCGAGACAAGAGTAGCCTCAATCGCAATCTATGATGAGGTAGAATCTCTAAACTATGTTGTTGCAAATCAATATGCCTTGACTCTTTTTATAATCTCTTTTACTATACTTTTACTGGTTTATGTAATGAATAGAAAATTTAGTGGGCTCTTAAAGTGATAAAAATAGATGTAAAAAAGAGTTTTAAGAGTATAGATTTTCACTTCAAAACAACAATAAAAAGCAACTCGCTAAGTGCAGTTTTTGGAAAATCTGGCTCAGGTAAGACTACGCTTCTTCGACTTTTAAGCGGTCTTGAAACTCCTGATTCTGGAGAGATTATTGTAGATGAGAAGATATGGTTTAGCTCAAGCAAGAGAGTAAATCTAGCACCGCAAAAAAGAGATATAGGTTTTGTATTTCAAGACTATGCTCTCTTTCCAAACATGAGTATTGTTGAGAATCTAAGGTTTGCTCAACTTCAAAAAGATGAGCAGTTTTTAAAAAAACTTTTGGATATAGTAGAGCTAACTAAGTTTCAAAACAAATACCCCCAGCAGCTCTCAGGTGGTCAAAAACAAAGAGTCGCACTCGCTAGAGCAGTAGCAAAAAAACCAAAATTACTTCTTTTGGATGAGGCTCTATCTGCGCTAGATAGCTCCATGAGAACTCAACTTCAAGATGATGTAGGAGCTATACATAAAGAGTTAAACCTAACTACACTGATGATAAGTCATGATAAAGCAGAAGTTTACAAACTAGCCTCAAACATACTTATTATCAAAGATAGAAAAATACAAAAAAGTGGGTTCCCAGATATACTATTTGAAAACTCTCAGATAAGCGGAAAATTCAAATTCTCAGCCAAAATCATAAAAATAGAGCCAGCCGATACTATCTACATCGTAACTCTTCTCATACAAAACAACCTAGTAAAAGTAGTAGCAACACAAGAGGAGGCTCAAGCTATGAGTATTGGAGATGATGTGCTTGTTGCTTCTAAGGCTTTTAATCCCATTATTATTACTTAAGTTTAAAACAGTATACTTTTTAAATCCAACTTACCTACTAAGGAAGAAAAATGAAAAAATATGTCGCCTTAGCTATTGTGGGACTACTTTTTACTATGCCACTTTTTGCAGAGCCTGCAAAGCCTGAAAGTATCAGACTAATGATGAAAAAAACTGGTGCTGTAAACATAGGAGAAGAGATGATGAAGCACATGCTACCAAGTCTCAAACAACTCTCACCTAATGCCCCAGAATCTTTTTGGAAAGAGATAATGACAGAGATGGATATGAGTGATGCTATAGAGTTACTTGTTCCTATTTATCAAAAACATCTAACTGAACAAGATGTTCAAGCAATAAATAGGTTTTATGATACAGATGCTGGAAAAAGATTAATCAAGGCTAATCCGAAAATTATGGAAGAGTCTATGGCTGTTGGGCAAAAATGGGGACGAGAGGTTGCCGAAAAAGTGATTAAAAAACTTAAAGAAAAAAATCTTTTAAACTAAGAGAGCTTTTTAGCTCTTTGATATGAAGCTTCCATCGCCTTAATAAAGCTATCTCTAACTCCGCCCTCCTCTAGCTTTGTAAGTCCTGCTATGGTTGTGCCATTTGGGGAGCTAACTTTATCCTTTAAGATAGCTGGATGCTCATTTTGTAAAACCTCTCCTACTCCTTCAAGAAGCTGAGCAACATACTTGTAGGATATATCTCTTTTAAGTCCAAGATTAACCGCTCCATCACTCAAGGCTTCAGCCACAACGGCAATCCATGCAGGAGCACTTCCTGCAAGCCCAGTTGCGATATCAAGCTCATCTTCACTCTCTAGCCAAAAACATTTTCCAATAGAGCCCAATATCTCTATAGCACTCTCTCTTAGCTCTTCATCACCACACAGTGATGTTGCAGATTTTTTCACTAAAGCAGCCATGTTTGGCATAGCTCTTACATGATAGTCTGCCTCAATTGCTACTCTTAAAGCTCCAAGAGTAACCCCTGCAAGAATTGAGATTACACCTTTTGCACAACCCTCTACATGTAGGTCTCTCAAAGATTGAGGTTTTATAGCAAGAATTACTATAAAGCCATCTAAGTTTGGTATAGTGTTTACTATCTTTAAGGCAGGATATATAGCTTGAAGCTCTTTAGCTCTTGGCTTATACTCCTCTACAACAGTAATATCATAAGTATGGAGACCTCGTAGCATGGCTCCACCCATATTGCCAGCACCAATCAATAATAGTCTCATTTAAAACCCCATATTTTTGCCATATTATAGCCAATCTACTCTTGAATACAAATCTCACCCTTTTTCACATGTAGAATTGTCTGATAGATTACAATAAAAACGATGGCAGTAGTTACCGCAATCATAGTATATGAAAGAACTAAGAGCATAAAGTCATCTGTTTGGCTATACATGAGCATTGATGCCATCGTCATAGCGGCGAGCGGGAAGATGAATGCCCACCAAGATATAAAAAATTTGATATTAATAAAGTTTTTATAGATAAAAGCTATCAAAAGAGTAAAAAATAGGGCTAGATTAAAGAGTATCATAGCAAACATATCTATAGTCTCATAGAGCTTAAAATAAGCGAGAAATCCAACAGCAGGAGGAGCAATAAATATAAAAAGAGTTGGCATAAACTTTACAGCTAACTGCTTATGAAAAATGATGCGATTTAATAAAATAGCAAGCAATACTATCCAAAAGAAGAGACCAATGCTAAAAAAGTAGATCAATATGCCCTCATTTGCAAAACCTATCCCACCAATAGGTGCGAGTATATTGCCAACCACTGGTATAAACCAAGCTGGGTTTGAGTGACCTACTTCTTGATTTTTATTTATCCAAAAAGAGATAGTATACATAGTAAGATAGAAGTGCAAAAATGCCCCTGGATACCAAAAAAATGCTGAAACTGTGATATTATACTCTTTATAAACGATAGCTAGCATAAGCATTGAGATAGAGATTGCTGCAAAAAAATTAATCCTAACAGGGTGTGTAAACTCTTTTTTTACTTCTAAAAAATACTTAAAAGACTTAAGTGCGTATACAGTAACAATAGTCAAAAACAAAATAGTAACCGCACATGTCAAGACAATCCCAATCACATGTGAAAACCCAAGCCATAAAGCCGACTTTTGATACATAATAGTAAATCCACTAATCCCCATAACTATAGCAAACATACTAACAGGAAAAAACTTTAACCTATTTCTTTCACACTCAATATTTTCTTCCATAAAAACTCCTAATAGTCTTATAAGAATACATTTTTATTAAGAATATGTCAATAGAGTGGCGGACAGGGAGAGATTCGAACTCTCGGTAGGATTACTCCTACGCATCCTTAGCAGGGATGTGGTTTAAGCCAACTCACCCACCTGTCCATGTATTTAAAGTTAGAGCGAAATTATAGCATTTAAAAATAATAGCTCGCTTAAAATATAAACGAGCTATTGTAGCAACTTTATCCCTATGGGTGCTTTACTACTCCTGTGTAAAAAATTTTACACTTCTCGCTAGTTTTATTTTGTGTTTTTTGCTCTTTTTTTGATTTGCCAAAAAGTGATGAAACCATATCAACTACCTCTTGAACCTGCTCCACTGTCACTGCCTCTTTTGAAGCAAGTGATTTTGCTGTTGGGCTTGATAGTGTGCCTGATATGCCTTGAGAGTAGACTACACAACCCTCTTTGTCTAGTATCGCTACTCTAATATCCTTTAGACTCTTATCAACTATATTGATACCACCTTTTACGGCGACTCTATTGTTTAGGGTTGCTATAGCCACATCACTTAGAGTTGCTACTCCTTTTGCAATATCTAACCTTACATGTAGGTGTTCTATCGCGGTAGTTCCGCCCTTTAAATCATCAAAAGCACCTTTGCCTTTTGATACATTATCTAAAGCAGAGCTTAGAAATGATGCTCCTGTTTTTTCCAAGTCTCCACTCTTTAATCTCTTATAGCTCTTTACAATCTTGTCTATATCATATCCCTTTATACCTACATTTTGACCATCTAGCTCCACTGCTCCTTTGGCGGTTTTTTTAGCACTTAACTCATCAGATCCTGTAAACTTGATATTTACTTTTGCATTTGCTATGCCTTTTAACAGATCTTTTTCCAGCATCTCTTTAGAAAAATTCTCCAACTTTAGGCTAGGTATCAGTTTCTCTATGGAAACTTTAGGCTCTTTGGCACTCATATCAACTCTTGCTTTCGCTGTCGCCTCAGAGCCAAAAATAGTATATTTCATACTGTTTAGATTTGCAATAGCATCTTTAAGGTCAAAATTTAGAGTTGTATTGTAGATATTGTATCTGTTGTAAACCATCTTTTCTATCTCTACATCACCCCTTAAGGCTATGCTTTTTAGCCTCTCTTTCGTAGAGTCTAAGCTAATGTCATTTATAGTTATATTGATATTGTCTATATTGGCTTTTGAGCCTGAGATATGGTCTGTATAAGTTATGTTTGCATTGATTACTCTTACCTCATTGACATTAATCAAAGGAAGTTTGACAGGGTCTTTTGCTAGAACAGGTTCATTTTTAGTTGGTTGATTTGTGGTTGCTATATCAAAATTGGTCTTACCATCTTTCTTTTTCTCTATTATAAGATTTAAGCCTGACAAAACTACATACTTTACTTTTACCTCTTGAGACAAAAGTGGCATAAGCTCTACCGCTACATCAAAACTCTCAAAAGAAGCAAATGCCTTTTGATTTGTAGCAGCCAAACTAACATCTGCCACTCTTATGCCTATAGGAGAAAAAGAGGTAGATATAGCTCCTGCTATCTTTAAATCATAACCTATCGCATCACGAACTGCTTGTTCTATTTTTGGCTTATGTTGGCTCAAGTCAAATGTCGCTATAAGCACAACTAAACCAACGATAATTAAGCCAAAAACTACAACTATACCTATCATAAACTTTTTCACTAACTCTTCTCCTATATATTTTGTATTACTCTCTTAACAGCCCCAAGCGGGTCGTCTGAGTTATATATAGGACGCCCAATCACTATAAAATCGGACGCCTCCTTTTTTGCCATTGTCAAATCTGCCACTCTTTTTTGATCTCCTATCTCCTCTCCAAACGGCCTAATCCCTGGTGTTAGAGTTAAAAAATTCTGTGCTGTTTTATGCTTTATGATTCTACTCTCATAGACTGAACAAACCACACCATTGAGTCCACTCTCATAAGCCTCAATTGCAAATTGAGATGCTTTTTTCTCTATGCTTTGCTCATAAACAGTCCTAAACGCAATCTCATCAAAACTTGTAAGTGCGGTAACTGCTAAAACTATAGGTGGTTTTTCAATACCACTAAGCCTATCCATAACTGCACTCATAGCTCTCTTCCCACTTGAAGCATGAATATTAAACATATCCACTCCAAGCCCGACCATAGACTCCGCAGCATCAGCCATAGTGTTTGGTATATCATAAATCTTGAGGTCTAAAAAAATCTTAAAATTAGGATTTATCGCTTTTATCTCCTCTAAAAGAGATTTTCCATCCCTTATATAGGAGCGAAGACCGACTTTTAGCCAAATATCTTCACTCTTCAATACTCTCGCAAGACTAAGATTCTCTTGAGTATCCAAAAGATCTAGTGCAACACATAGCCTCAAGACTTGGTGTCCCTATTTTTCACAATAGAGTCTAAGACGCCATTGATAAACCTAGGACTAGTATCACTGCAAAGCTTTTTAGACAACTCAATCGCCTCATTTATTGCAACTGCATTATCAATCTTGCTATAAAGAATCTCATAAGCTCCGAGTCTTAGTATCGCTCTTTCTATATTTCCTATCTCGCTCAAACTCCACTCTTTTAGATAGCTATTAACGACCTCATCAATACTCTCTAGCTCCGTTTTAACACCGTCATAGAGCTCTTTTGCAAACTCTAGCTGTCTGTTTCTAATCTTCTTCTCCTCAAAAATATCATCAACAAACTTTTCTATTCCATCATTTCCTATATCGCTTGCGTACAAAATCCCTACTATAGTCTCTCTTACTTGATGTCTTGTTGCCAATTTAGAGTTCCTTATATAGACTTATCATCTCAATAAGCCCCGTCATCACTTCAAAGCCTTTGTTTCCCGCCTTACTACCTGCTCTCTCTATAGCTTGCTCTATCGTATCAGTCGTAAGAACCCCAAACACTACAGGCATGTGATACTTCAAAGCACAACTTGCAACTCCCTTAGTAGCCTCAGCCGCCACATAATCAAAGTGCGGAGTGCTGCCCCTGATAATTGCTCCGACACAACACACCCCATCATACTTGCCACAAGAGAGAACCTTATCAAGCACCAAAGGTATCTCAAATGCCCCTGGAACTAAAATCAAATCAAGGCTTTTTTCATCTCCGCCGTGTCGTAAAAAAGAGTCTTTTGCCCCCTCAACTAGTCTGTCTGTAATTATATGGTTAAATCTTCCATTGATAATTGCTATTTTTTCACTTCCGTCTAGCGAAAGCTTTCCTTCGATTGTCTTCATAGCTGTCCTTAGATTTTTTGCAATTATACAATCATTTTACTAAAAATGGTATAATCTTTTTATGATTAAAAATCTTAGAAATAGTAACTTTACCTTGGTTCTCTCAGGTGGTGGAGCTTTGGGCATAGCACACTTGGGCATAATTCATGATTTAGAAAAGCACAAAATAACACCTTCTGAAGTAGTAGGTACAAGCATGGGTGCTATTATAGGGGCTTGTGTTGCTGTTGAGATAAAAGAGAGAGAGATTTTTTTGCTCATAGAAGAGTTTTCAAATATATTCAAATTTATAAAACTATCTCTGCTTGGAAACTCAATCATAAAAAGTACAAAAATAGATAGTGCTTTAAGTGCTATTTTTACAGACATGAAGATGAAGGAGACAAAAATCCCACTTAAAATCATAGCCACAAACCTGTTAAATGGTAGCATTAAAGTATTTGATTGCAACGATGATATCAAAATCAAAGATGCTATACTTGCAAGCATAGCCATACCAGGAGTTTTTGAAGAAAAATGTATAGATAACACCATATACAGCGATGGCTTTCTTTGTGAAAACCTAGGAGTATCACAAGCAACTTATGAAAATATTCTAGCTGTTGATGTGATTGGAAAAAACTCTTTTGAGCCAGACATGCCTAGCAATCTTTTTAAAACAAACAATATCCTAGAGATGTTCGAAAAATCCATGAGAATTCTTATCTACAACCAAACCAAAACCCTCCTAAAAAGCTCAACAAAAAATATCTACCTCATAGAGCCAACCACAAAAAAATATAAAACTTTTCACTTCTATAAATATAAGAAGATAAGAGAGTTGGGGCTAAATCTTCTCACCCCCTAGTTTGATTTCTATTGCATAATTTGGGTTAATGAAAGTGCTCCTGCTATTTAAAGCAGGAACAAGTGTTTTGAATTATCGTCTTTTGGTTAACCACTTATCAAATAGAGTGTAGTACATGATACGATATATATCCGTATTGTCAACTACTCCTAGTTTAGAAATCATATCAGCATTTTTCCCTATACCTCTAGCTAAGATTCCGCCAG
>CAZXOZ010000019.1:0-18573 GCA_964642805.1 uncultured Sulfurospirillum sp.
ATAGTGAAAAATCAATACAGATTGGAGCTTAAAATATGTAAAGTCTGATTTCCTAACCTTTTTAGTTGATTCTTGATTTAAAAAAGATGAGATTTTATGAGTTTGGAGGTGTGGGGGAAGTTATAGAATTATTTGGGATTTTAATTCCATTTGACACATTGATTGTGTAGTAGTATAATAAAACTATGATTAAAACTCAAACAAAGAGCATATATGCTTGGGCATTTTATGACTGGGCAAACTCTGCTTATGCTACGACTGTCATGGCTGGATTTTTTCCGATATTTTTTAAATCATACTTTAGTAGCGAAGTTGATGCGACTGTTAGCACTGCTCAACTCGGCTTTGCAAATGCAATTTCAACATTTTTTATCGTTTTACTTGCTCCTTTACTAGGTGCTATAGCCGATGTGGCAAGTTTACGAAAGAGGTTTTTGTTTGTTTTTGCTTATATAGCTATTTTGATGAGTGCGGCTCTTGCTTTTGTAGGACATGGGGAGTGGAGACTTGCGATTTTTATCTACATTTTAGGCAATATCGGATTTATGGCATCCAACAGTTTTTACGACTCACTTCTTCCTTTTATCTCAAAAGGGAAAAAAGGAGATTTTATATCTGGGCTTGGATTTGCTTTTGGCTATTTGGGTGGAGGTATACTTTTTACACTCAATGTAGCTATGACACAATTTCCTGAGTTTTTTGGACTAGCAGACAAGGCTCATGCTGTGCAGGTCTCATTTATTAGTGTTGCCTTTTGGTGGGCGATATTTTCTCTACCTCTAATGATATTTGTTAAGGAGAAAAGAGAGAGAAAGTTCAACACTCTAAAGCTAACTAAACTAGGCTATCAGCGACTAATAGGAACGCTAAAAAAGATACGGTACTTAAAGGGCTTGTTACTATTTTTGGTTGCATACTGGCTCTATATTGACGCAGTAAATACCATCATCCGTATGGCGGCAGATTTTGGTATGGCGATTGGGCTTGACCCAAATGGCCTGATTATCGCTATCTTAATGGTGCAGTTTATAGGCTTTCCTGCCACTTTGATTTTTACCTACTTTACACAAAGATGGGATACAAAAAAGGCTATTCTTCTTGCGATTGGTATCTATATATTTATCGTAATATGGGCTTCAATGATAGAGGAGATTTATGAGTTTTTCATACTAGCAGGACTCATAGCACTAGTTCAAGGGGGCATCCAGTCCCTTAGTCGCTCCTACTATATGAGGATGATTCCACAAGAGCATATCTCTGAGTTTTTTGGATTTTACAATTTTCTAGGAAAGTTTGCCTCCATACTTGGACCACTCTTGTTAGGTGTAACTGTACTAATAACACAAAATTCAAGAGCAGGCATCCTATCAATCTTGATTTTTTTAATTATAGGAGGAGTTTTGCTCTTAAAGGTTGATGAGAAAAAAGTAGCAAAAGAGGTGAGAAAGGCTCTATCTACAAAGTCTGACTAATCGCCTCTCGTACTTTTTTACTAATGCCATCATACCCTAAATCTTTGGGATATATAGGCTTAAGATAGGTTATAGTAACTTTTTTAGGTCGTGGAAAAGATACACCTGTGGGCATTGCCTCAAAAGTTCCCTTGATGACTGCTGGGACTATTGGCACTTGCAACTCTTTGGATAGAATGGCAAAAAAATCATTGAAGGGTAGCAGTTTGCTATCTCTTGACCTCGCACCCTCAGGAAAAATAACGATGTTTTTAGACTCTAAGAGAGGCAGGGCGACTTGTCGCATGGAGGATATGAGATTTTTATTGTGATTGATTAAGATAGCTTGAGACTGTTTAGAGATGTTGAATAGCAGTTTAGATTTACCAAACTCTCCTTCAAAAGCTAAAAAGAATGTGTCTTGCACAACACCTAGGGGTAGCGAAGCTAAAACAACAAAACCATCTAACATACTATAGTGATTTGGTGCAATTATGCACGGCTCTTTGGGGATATGGTCTGTTCCAGAAATCTTAAAACGAAAATAGGGTGCAAAGAGTGTCCACAAGAAGCTTCTCCATGTTTTCATAATCCAAGGAGAGTGTATTAGTTTTACCTCGCTTTTTACTGAAAATAGATCATGCCATGAGATTGCACTAGAGTTAAGCTTTGGATTATGCTCTTTTATCCAAGCATAGAGATCGCTTAAAATCATGATACTAGAAAATGCTCTCTCATCCAAGCTGATACCATAGTTTTTGTCGATAAATAAGAAAAGTTTTACATACTCAAGAGAGTCTAGTCCTAAATCAAACTCTAAATGTGATGACAATAAAACCTCTTTGTTGCTAATTTCTGCTAGGTACTTCTTGAGTGAGGCATAAATCTCATCATCTGGCTCTTGCTGTTTTAGAGAGAGAGAGTTAGTTATGATTTTATATCCCTTTATCTTTTTTGAAAGCGGTGCTCCTATGTTGTAAAGCTCAACTGCATACCATTTAAGCTGCTCTTTTATATTTATGATATAGTTCTTTTTAAGTGCCTCGAAGTCTGGATAGAGAGTTGTAAAAACCTCACCATCTTTTATGCTGATTTTAGCATCCTTAAGGTACCTGCCAACTCTCATCAGCTCACTCTTTATCTCTTTAAGGTTAATTTTATCCATATATCTCCTTTACCAAAGAGGTCTATTATAGCAAATTTGCATTTAAAATACATTTTTGTTAAAATTACAACTACTGGAGTGCAAGATGTTAACAGATAGAAATTTTATAAATATAGCCTTAGAGATAGCAACTGCGAGTAAATGTGTATCAAAAAGTGTAGGTGCTGTGATAGTAAAAAATGGCAGGATTTTAAGTACAGGCTACAACGGAACACCAGCAGGGTATACAAACTGTTGTGATTATTGGGATGGCAAATATACAAAAGAGCATCACGACTGGAGCAAGACTTATGAGATACATGCAGAGATGAATGCTATTATCTGGGCAGCTAGAGAGGGAATTAGTATTAAAGATGCAACCATATATGTAACTCTTGAGCCTTGTAGTGATTGTAGTAAAAATATAATTGCAAGCGGAATAAAACGCATAGTATATGACAAGCCTTATGAGCATACAAACTCTAATTTGATTGCAAAATTTATCAAAGATAACGGCGTCATAATTGAGCAAGTTAAAAACTAGCAAATATCGGTTTCACGAAGTGAAAAGTTTCTGTGAAAAAGGAGCTTTTTTGAGAATTTAGAGGTTTTTGTACTTTTTTTTACAAAGTTATCACTTTTTAAAGTACTTTTGATATTTAGTAGCTGCATTGTTTGGTAGATTGGATTTTTAAGTGTTGTGTTTATAGCTGTAATTATCTGTTCTTGGAGTTGCATATAAAAAGCCTCTTCTTTTTATTTAATATACCCAAAAGTGCTAAATATAGGGCTTTTATATTTGGCAATACTTATATCTTAAATTATGCAATAGTCTTATTGTTGAGTGTATTTGGGGTGGTTTTTTTGTTTAATTAGGTGCGAAAGTTCAGTTATTATGCACAACATAAGCTCTGCTCAGAAAGAGCGGCAAGCAAGCAGGATTTAGCTTAGCGTTTATAATATTTTGCTACAATGCCATAAAATTTAAACCCAAATTATGCAATAAAGTTGCTAAAATAGCGTTTATGCTTGTGCTTGGGGTGTTTGTAAAAAATTTGAGCTTAAGTAGCTATGCATAGGTAAAAATAGTATAATGATAAAAATAAATCTTAAGGAAAAGTAATGACAAATAGAGAGATAGAAGATTTGATGCGTTTTTTTGATAGTAGCAGTATCTCAAAAGTCAAGATTAAGAATGGTGAGTTTTCACTAGAGATACAAAAGGGTTTTGAAGAAGGGGTTGTTAGAACTGCTCCTGCTGTAGCTATGTTGCCCAATATAGAGACTGTTGCTAAATTAGAGACAGTAGAGATAGTTGAAGATATGATAAAATCACCAATGGTGGGAACTTTTTATAGCTCTCCTAGTCCCGATACAAAAGCGTTTGTAAAAGCAGGTTCAACTGTTAAAAAAGGTGAAATCGTAGGCATTATTGAAGCTATGAAAATAATGAATGAGTTTGAAGCAGGGTTTGATTGTAAAATTATAAAAACTCTACTAGAAGATGGGCAGCCTGTGGAGCATGGTATGCCAATTTTTGCAGTGGAGAGAGTATAATGAA
Source organism: uncultured Sulfurospirillum sp. (assembly GCA_964642805.1). GTDB lineage: Bacteria > Campylobacterota > Campylobacteria > Campylobacterales > Sulfurospirillaceae > Sulfurospirillum_A. The sequence continues at coordinate 4,157 of CAZXOZ010000019.1, forward strand.
AACTATCCATAGGGTTCTTATAGCAAATAGGGGTGAGATAGCCTTAAGAGCTATTAGAACCATAAAAGAGATGGGCAAGATTGCTGTAGCAGTCTACTCTGAAGCGGATAGAGATGCCCTTTATCTAAAGTATGCTGATGCTAGTATATGTATTGGTAAGGCACCATCAAGTGAGAGTTATCTAAATATCCCAGCGATTATAAGTGCTGCAGAGATTAGTGATTGTGACGCAATTTTCCCAGGGTATGGATTTTTGAGCGAGAATCAGAGTTTTGTTGAGATTTGCAAACATCACAATATCAAATTTATAGGACCATCTGTTGAGGCTATGGCTCTAGTGAGCGATAAATCAAAAGCAAAAGAGGTTATGAAGCAAGCTGGAGTTCCTGTTATTGAGGGAAGTGAGGGTGTGCTTAAAGATATATCAGAAGCTAAAAAAATTGCAAAAGAGATAGGCTATCCTGTTATGGTAAAAGCTAGTGCCGGTGGAGGTGGTAGAGGTATGCGTATCGTAGAGGCAGAGGAGAATATGGAGAGTATGTTTTTAGCTGCTGAGAGCGAATCTGTAATCTCTTTTGGCGATGGAGCTCTGTATTTAGAGAAGTTTATTAAAAATCCAAGACATATTGAAGTTCAGATCATAGGTGACTCTCATGGTAGTGCTATACATGTTGGAGAGAGAGACTGCTCGCTTCAAAGGCGTCACCAAAAACTGATAGAGGAAGCGCCCGCAATTATCTTAGATGAGGTGACAAGAGAGAGGTTACACAATGTTGCTCTTAGTGCTACAAAATTTTTAAAGTATGAGGGTGCTGGAACATTTGAATTTTTGCTTGATAATCAACAAAACTTCTACTTTATGGAGATGAATACAAGACTTCAAGTAGAGCATTGCGTGAGCGAGATGATAAGCGGTATAGATATAGTTGAGCTTATGATAAAAGTAGCACAAGGTGAAAAACTTCCCAAGCAAGAGGAGATAGAGCTTAGTGGACACTCTATTGAGTGTAGGATTACTGCTGAAGACTCGAAGACTTTTTTTCCTAGTCCTGGTAAAATTACAAAGTTTGTAGCTCCAGGCGGTCGCAATGTTCGCATAGATTCACATGTCTATCAAGGCTACACTGTATCTCCATTTTATGACTCAATGATAGGTAAACTTATCGTTTGGGAAAAAACAAGAAGTAGAGCGATAGCAAAGATGAAAAATGCATTAAGTGAACTTCAAGTAGAGGGAATAAAAACTACAACAGATTTTCATTTAAAAATGATGGACAACCAAGACTTTATTGAAAACAATTTCGATACAAACTACTTGTCAAAATATTAAATATACCCAAATAAGCCCTCTTCTAAGAAGGAGGTCTTACAACTCTGATAGTAGCAGTAGATTTTAGTTTCTCAAAGTAGTCTCTTATGGCTATACTCTCTTGTTTTTTAGAGATTGCCCTGTGTATGCCGTCTCTAGCATCTTCGAAAGGAATTATTGTTAAGCCTTTTTTTTCTTTGATAAAAAACATGGTCGGAGTATTTTGTATGTTTAAGATTTGTGTAAACTTTCCCTCTTCTGTTTTGTTTAATATAGCTTTAAGCTCTTTATTTAGAGTGTCAGATGTTACCTTTTGGTTCTCTTGAGTAATTCCTGCAGGGAGTAGTAGTGGGTTATTGTGGATTGCTTTTAAATTTTCACTATTATGTGAAGTATATACAACTAAATTAAAACTCTCTGCTGCTTTAAACTCACTTGAGTTTTTGTTATAAAATTTTTTTAATTCACTCTCTTTTACAGCTTCTAGCCTATCTCTAAAAATTTGCTGGTAGAGCTTATCTCTTTTGATTCTTATTTTTATCTCTTTTTTATGCTCATCTAGGTCTATATTTTTTGATTTTAACATACTTAGAAACTGATACTGGTTTAGCCCATTTTGACTAGCAAGATTATCGATATATCTATCAACTTCAAACGAGTCTGCACTTATGCGAAGTCTTTTGATTTGAGACTCTTCTAGTTTTTGTCTTATTAAGATATCAAGAGACTCTCTTTGAGAGATGTTATGTTGTTTTGCTTTTTTGTAGATTTCAAAAAGTGTTATTGGTTGATTGTTGATAACAACTGAGATTCCAGTGATGATACCGGCAAAACTAAATGTTACACAGACGAAAATACCTAATATTAGTTTAGAAACAATCTTCAATAATAATCCTTTTGAAAGTAAAGATAGTTTATAATTGTACCATTATTTTTTTAAGGAGAGCTATAGTGATTACTCGTTTTGCACCATCTCCAACAGGCTACTTACATGTAGGGGGTCTTAGAACCGCACTTTATAGCTATTTGTGGGCAAAGAGAAATGGTGGAAAATTTCTTCTTCGCATAGAGGACACAGATTTAAAAAGAAACTCAAAAGAGGCTGCAGTTGCGATAGAAAAGGCTTTTGAGTGGACAGGGTTGAGTTACGAAGGCGAGATAACTTATCAATCAGACAGACTTGGTATGTATAAAAAATACACTCAAAAACTTTTAGATGAGAAAAAAGCCTACTACTGCTACATGAGCTCCCAAGAGAGAGACGAGCTTTATGAGAGACAAAAAGCAGGCAAACAACGAACAAAATATGATGGAAGATATAGAGATTTTACTGGAGTTCCGCCAAGTAACATTAAGCCAGTAGTTCGCATAAAAGCACCCCAAGATGGTGAGATTGGCTTTGTTGATGGGGTAAAAGGTGAGGTAAAATTTGAAGTTAAAGATGTGCTAGATGATTTTGTGATTGCTAGAGCCGATGGAACCCCTCTCTATAACTTTGTAGTTGCCATTGATGATGCTTTGATGGGGGTTACAGAGGTTATAAGAGGAGATGACCATCTCTCAAATACTCCAAAGCAGATAGTAGTCTACAAGGCACTAGGATTTAAAATACCAAAGTTCTATCATGTACCTATGATACTAAATCCAAGCGGCAAAAAACTCTCAAAAAGAGATGGGGCCATGGATGTTATGGAGTATAAAAAAGATGGTTATCTGCCTGAGGCACTTTTGAATTTTCTTATTCGTCTTGGTTGGAGTCATGGGGATCAAGAGATTTTTAGTATGTCCGAAATGTTAGAGTTTTTTGACCCAAATGATATAAACAGATCAGCTTCAGCATATAATAGAGAAAAACTTTTGTGGATAAATGCGCACTATATTAAAACTCTTCCAGCTAATAGGCTTGTTGAGGTCTTAAAAGAGTATGGACTTGACTTGACTAGCTTTCATAAAACTGAGGAGTTGATAGATCTTTTAAGAGATAGAGCAAAAGATATGAATGAGTTAAAAGATATGGTAAACTCAATTTTAAATGAGCCAATACACTACAACGAAAAAGCAGTTAAAAAGTTTTTAAAAGGTAATGCTATTGAGGTTTTAGGTGCATTTAACGAGGAGTTAAAAAACAAAAAGGAGATTAGTTCGGCTAATGATTTTAAAGAGATAGCAAATAGTTTTTTAGAGAGTCGTGAACTAAAACTCAAGGATTTGGCACAACCTATCAGAATAGCTATAGTAGGAAGTGCTGCTAGTCCATCCGTTTTTGATGTTTTGAGCATCATAGGATATAAAGAAGTGATTAAGAGGATTGATAAATTAATAGGGAGTATTTGATGAATTTAATGGTATTTGGAGCACCTGGTGCAGGAAAAGGTACACAAGCTAAGTTTTTGATAGAAAAGTACAGTATTCCACAAATCTCAACAGGAGATATTTTAAGAGCTGCTATAGCTGAAAAAACAGAGATGGGACTAGAGGCTAAAAAGTTTATGGATGAAGGAAAGCTGGTTCCAGATTCCACAATCATAGGTATCATAAAAGATAGGCTTGCCAAGTATGATTGCAAAAAAGGATTTATTCTTGATGGATACCCTAGAACTCTTCCTCAAGCAGAGGCATTAAAAGAGCTCATGAGTGATATGGGTATAAAATTAGACAAGGTCATTTCGCTGAATGTTCCAGATGAGCTTATAGTGGGAAGGATTACAGGTCGTAGAGTTTGTGGTGAGTGTGGAGCATCTTTTCATGTAAAGTTTAGCCCCGCAAAGACTGAAAATACTTGTGATTATTGTAGCGGCAATCTTATAATCAGAAAAGATGATAATGCTCAAACAGTAAAAAGTAGACTAGAAGCTTATCATACTCAAACAGCACCCCTTATAGAGTTTTATTCAGATATGGGAGTTATGTTAAATCTCGATGGGACAAAAGAGGTTTTGCAAGTCAAAAAAGAGATGCTAAAGGCTATAGGATGAAAAATATACATGTAATCAGTCATCCCCTCATAGAGCACAAACTCTCAATCCTAAGAGATGAGAAGACTGAGCCTTTTCAGTTTAGACTTTTAGTGGATGAAATCTCCTATCTTATGCTTTTTGAGGCGACTAGAGATCTCCCTCTTAGAAGTATCAAGGTAAAGACTCCAGTAGCAGTTGCAAACTCTAAAAAGCTTGATACTAAACTGATGATTTGCCCAATTTTAAGAGCTGCTCTTGGCATGCTTGATGGGATTTTTAAGCTTATTCCAGATGCTAGTGTTGGATTTTTAGGATTTCAAAGAAATGAAGAAACTCTTGAGGCTGAATTCTACTATGCAAAACTACCATCTGACCATAAAGAAAGAACTGCAATCATAATCGATCCCATGTTTGCAACTGGTGGAACTGCCATTGATGCTGTCAATTTTTTAAAAAAGAGAGGTGTTAAGGATATCAGATTTTTAGCAATTGTAGCAGCACCCGAAGGTATGGAAGCTTTTACCAAAGTTCATCCAGATGTTCAGGTCTATATAGCTTGTATTGATGAAAAGCTTAATGAAAAAGGCTATATTGTCCCTGGTTTAGGAGATGCAGGTGATAGGGTTTTTAACTCTTAAGATGTAGTGTCAGGCTTAGCTTAACTTGCATATTGGTAAAAATATTCTTGACATAATAAAAACTTTTTGATACAATTACTACAGTTGGTAGTACTTGGTTTTAGGTATATATCAATAGTAAATTTTATAAAAAGGAGACTTATGAAGCAGTTAAGAAATAGCGTGTTTTCAATAGTTTTTGTTGTCGTAGGATTTGTGTTGCCTCAGCAGGCTTTTGCTCATTGTCAAGTTCCGTGTGGGATTTTTGATGATAACTCTCGTGTTCAAATGATGCTTGAGGACACTGTTACCATTGAGAAGTCCATGAGACTCATTAACGAGCTATCACAAAAAAGTGATGCACAGTCGATGAATCAGGCGGTTCGTTGGGTGATAACTAAAGAGGAGCATGCAACAAATATCATCTCCACAATTAGCAAGTATTTTCTAGCACAACGAGTTAAGTCAAAGCAAAAAGACTATACTGAGAGACTAGTAAAGCACCATGCTGTAATGGTTGCAGCTATGAAAGCTAAGCAAAATACTGATACAAAGTTTGCAGATAAACTTAAGAAAAGTATTGAGGCACTATCTCCTTATTATCCTGAGCATAAGCATTAAATATTATCCCTCTACATGTAGAGGGATCTACACAGATCCTTGATCTATCATAGAGTCAGCAACCTTTCTAAAACCTGCTATATTGGCTCCCATCATCAAATTTCCTTCATCTTTGAACTCTCTAGATGTTTCATAGGATAAGTCAAATATGTTTTTCATAATAACTCTTAGCTTACTATCAACCTCTGCAAATGACCATTTTTGCATGCTTGCATTTTGACTCATCTCTAGTTGAGAGGTTGCAACACCACCAGCATTGGCAGCTTTAGCAGGAGCAAACAGTATCTTTTTGCTTATCATATACTCTATAGCTTCAGGGGTTGTGGGCATGTTTGCACCCTCACATATCAGTCTACACCCATTTTTATGAAGATTTTTCATGTCTGTTAAGTTTAACTCATTTTGAGTAGCACTTGGAAATGCTACATCACATGGAACTCTCCAAACTGCATTTGTTCCTTTTGGATAGCGATGAATAGGGGTATAGATAGCATCTTTGTGAATCAAGCAGTACTCCTCAAGAGAGTCTCTGCGCATCTCTTTTATAAGCTTTATAGAGCCTAAGTTAATCCCATTTTCATCATAAACCATACCACGAGAATCACTACAAGTTACAGGTTTTGCACCCATATCGTAAAGCTTCTGTATAGTATAGATAGCTACATTGCCAGAACCTGATACTGTTGCTATCTTTCCCTTTAAACTATCCTCTTTTTTATTTAAAATATTCTCTGCAAAATAGACTGAGCCAAAACCAGTAGCCTCCGTGCGAGCACATGAGCCTCCCCAGTTTATGCCCTTTCCAGTTAAGACTCCCTCAAATTTTCCAGTAAGCCTTTTGTACTCTCCAAACATATACCCAATCTCGCGCCTTCCAACTCCAATATCTCCAGCTGGAATATCTCTAGTCTCTCCTATATGCTTTGAGAGCTCAATCATAAAGGCTTGACAAAATCGCATAATTTCTCCATCACTTTTTCCTTTAGGGTCAAAATTAGAACCACCTTTAGCACCACCGATTGAGAGTCCTGTTAGAGAGTTTTTAAAAATCTGCTCAAATCCTAGAAATTTAATAATTCCCAAGTTTACACTTGGGTGAAAGCGAAGACCTCCCTTATAGGGCCCAATAGCCGAGTTAAACTGTACTCTATACCCTATGTTTGTCTGAATCTTATTGGCATCATCCATCCAAGTTACTCGAAATATGATTTGTCTCTCAGGGATAACTATTCTCTCTAATATGCTTTGCTCATCATACTTTGGCTCAGCTTTCAAAATAGGTTCTAGACTCATAAGAACCTCTTCTACTGCTTGATAGAACTCTGTTTGCCCTGGGGTGCTTTGTATGGTGCTCTTCATAATTTTACTTATATGTTTGTGAACTGACATTTTATATTTTCCTTACTTTTTTTAAAAAAAGGTTCAACCCTTTTCTCTCTTTCGCCCCAATTTCATAGCTGATTAAAGAGAGGTACTTTAAAATCTCCTTTGGAGATATATTTCGCTCATGTGCATACTTTTTAAGTATATATTGCGGTATTTTAATCTTAGTTTTTTTAAAACTACTTGTGAGTTTTTTGTAGACTTTATAGTGATTATTGACACAAAGAACAGCAAATACAAAAGGTAGCTTATATCTGTCGTTCCATACTTCTGCTAAGTCTATATAGTTTTTTGAGTTTTTTAGAAAAAGCTTTAGTGCCTTGTCTCCAATAATAACCTCACCATCAATTTTTAAAATTTTTGCTAACACATTTGAAGTAGCAGAGTGAGAATCCTCTTTGTAGATAGTATTTTTTTTCACTAAAACACTTGTAACACTTCTCTTAGCGACTATTCCAAGCGGTAGAGTTTTTCTATTTTTTGACTCAATACTAGAGATGAATGCCCCATCAATCGATCTTTTTTTAAACTCTCTATTTATGTTGGAGGGGTAGGACTTTTTATATTCACAAGATTTCTTAAGTGCATTCACTAAAGAGGATTTTTTTAAAAACAGGTGAAAAGGTAACAAATTGATATAATCTATTTTGCCAAAAAGCATACAAACTCATTTTTTGGTCTAATTGTACCATATTGCTCAACTTTTTGATATAATAGTTAAAATTTTAAAAAGGGAAGAATAAGATGAAAAAAAGAAAAAATAGCATTGTTTTAACTTTAGTCTTAGGGCTAGCACTCCTATTTACCGCTGGTTGCGAAGAGAAAGTAGTTGAGAAGATTGTTGAAAAAGAGGTTGTTGTTGAAAAAGAGCAAGAGAAGTTTAAGTGGAAGCTAGCAATGACATGGCCGTCTCATCTTGCTCCAGTCGCAACACCTGCTAAAAGATTTGCCGAAGTTGTAAACGAGATGTCAAATGGTCGCTTAATTGTTGATGTACATGGTTCGCAAAAACATAAGGCTCCAATGGGAGTTTTTGACATGGTTAAGCTAGGTCAATATGAGATGGGTCACTCTACTTCATACTTTTGGAAAGGAAAAGATATAAATACTCTTTTCTTTACAACAATGCCTTTTGGTATGACTGTTCATGAGCAAACCGCTTGGTTTTACTATGGCGGAGGATTAGAGCTTATGCAAAGAGCCTATGATAAGCATGGTATGTACTCTTTTCCTGGAGGAAATACAGGAAATCAAATGGGTGGTTGGTTTAAAAAAGAGATTAACTCTCTTGAAGATTTAAAGGGTCTTAAGATGAGAATTCCAGGATTTGCTGGAGAGGTGTTAGCAGATCTTGGAGTCGCAGTAACCAATATCGCACCAGGTGAGCTATATACTGCACTTGAGAGAGGCACTATAGATGCACTAGAGTGGGTTGGACCTGGTATGGATATAGCTATGGGATTTCATAAGATTGCACCTTTTTACTATACAGGATGGCATGAGCCTGCAGGAGAGATGCAGTTTTTGATTAACAAAAAGGCACTAGAAAAACTACCAAAAGATTTACAAGCTATTGTGAAGTATGCTATGCAGGCTGTATCGGCTGATGTGCATGCTCAAAACTATCACATGAGTGCTGTTGCTTGGGAGAAGATGTTAACGGAGTATCCAAATATAGAGATTAAAAACTTTCCGCTACCAGTTTTAAAAGCAATGAAAGTGGCGAATGACAGACTGATAATGGAGCTAAAGGATAGAAATCCACTAGCAAAAGAGATTATTGAGTCTCAAGCGGAGTATTTGAAAAAATCAAGAAGATGGACAGAGATTTCAGAACAACTCTTTCTTGAGAGTATGAAATTGGTAAAATAACAGGAGTCTTCAAAGTGGCAAAAGTAGAGTTTTTAGGACCCATAAACAAAGAGTCTTTAGAGGTAGATATAAAGAGCCTCAATGAGCTTAAAGAGATGTTTAAAGATGATATTGAGCTTAAAGAGTGGCTAGAGATTTGTGCAGTAGCACTAAATGACACTCTTGTATGCTCGCTTGATGTTAAGATAAAACCTAGTGACAAAATCTCACTTTTGCCACCAGTTTGTGGAGGCTGACTTGTGGCACTAGAGCTCTATGGTGGACCTCTGCATGTAGAGGAGATAACGAATCGTTGGTTTAGTGAGATAAGAGATAAAAACTATGGTGCCTATATACCTTTTATTGGTATTGTAAGAGATGAGGGCGGTATAAGTGGTCTTAGTTTTGATATATATGAGCCTATATTGAAGAGTTGGTTTGATAACTGGCAGGAGAGGGCAAAAAAAGAGGGTGCTTATCTTTTTATGGCTCACTCAAGAGGTGATGTGCCAAATCATACTAGCTCATACATATCTGCCGTTGTAAGTCCCCAAAGAGAAGTGGCTTTGAAGTTTATACACGGTTTTGTAGAGGATTTTAAAGCTTCAGCTCCTATATGGAAATATGATTTAATTGACAATAAAAGAGTCTATGCAAAAGATAGAAGCACCACTTTAATGGGTGCAGGACTATTGAAGTGAAATTTAAAGATTTTGATGAGACTATAAATGACCTTATAAACTCAATGCAAAAGATAGAAAAACCGATTGAAAATGTTTTTTTAACTGACACAGCTAGTAGGGTTCTTGCTATTGATATTGCTACAAAAGAGAGTTCACCCTCACATCCAACATCCTCTATGGATGGATATGCTATCAAGTTTTCTGACCAATGCAAAAGAACTTTAAAGCTTAGTGCTAGAGTTCCAGCCGGTACCAATATATCTCAAAGAGTAGAAGTAGGTGAGTGTATCAAAACTTTTACAGGCTCACTTATGAGTGATGGTAGTGATACTCTTATACCTATAGAAAATGTAAAAGTAGTTGGTGATGAGGTAGAGATTTTAACCCCTGTACGGCTTGGGTTTGCGGTTCGTCCTGTTGGGGAGAACTATGTTGAAGGTGAAACTCTTATTAAAAAAGGTACTATCATAGGGTTTGCTCAAATTGCTGTTTTAGCTGAACTTGGATTTGTTCAAGTGCCTGTTTTTGGAAAGCCTAGAGTTGCAATTATCGCAACAGGAAGTGAGGTACTAGACCTTGGCGAAGCAAAAACTAACCCATCTCAAATAAGAAGCTCAAACCATGTTACACTTGAAGCCATAGTCAGATTAAATGGTGCGACCGTAACCCGCATAGGCATAGTTCAAGACAATAAAGAGCTTATCAAGTCTAAAATAGTAGATGCATTAAAAGACAACGATATAGTTATCACAACTGGTGGTGTGAGTGTTGGGGATTATGATTTTGTCAAAGATATTATTAAGGACATGGATTTAGAGTATATAGTTGATCGAGCTTCTGTAAAGCCAGGTCGTCATATCAGAATAGTAAAACTTGATTCAAAATATATAGTAGCACTTCCAGGCTTCCCATATAGTGCTGTTGTCATGTGTTTTGTCTATATTTTGCCAATAATTCGCTCAATGCAAGGCTTATCCCCAGACACCCAATACATAGAGGCTATCATAGAGGAGGAGTATAAAAAACGCTCACCTCATACAGAGTTTGTTGCTTGTAATCTACATGTAAGAGACGGAAGATTTTTTGTAAACCTTGATAGCAAAAGAGAGGGAAGTAGTGCGATAATAACTAACTTGCTCGACAACAGTGCACTTCTTAGAGTTGAGAAAGAGACAAAAATAATCAAAAAAAGTGAAAAAGTGAAAATTTTGGCATTGGAGACTCTTATGCTATCATAATTGTTAATTTACCGCTTCAACAATAGCTTGAAGCTCATCTGCTGTAGTAACAGTCTTTATCTCTGTTATTTTCATACTATCAAGATATACAACTATAATTTTTTCAGTATCTACACCTTTTCTAAAAGGTGCGGCATCATCTTTGGTGCTAAAAACTAAAACAGGATGCTTAAAGTCTTTCAAGCCAGGAGCTATAAACATATCGACTATGAGTGCAGGAGCCATGCTTATGTCTACAACAAACTGTGTATTATTGTCACTCAAATATGTTACTAGTTGAGTGCCAAAAAAGTCATTTGCGGTATGTCCTGTCTCCTTTGATAGAGCAAATATAACTTTTTTTGTATCAGGACTAAAGATATGAGTTTCTCCAAATTGGTCATTTATAGATATACCTTTTAAACTTTTTCCAACAACAAGTTTTGCCTCTACTGGCTGTTCAGTCTCGCTTTTTGATCCACACCCCACTAAAAGTAGTGTAGCAAACAGCATAATAATAATTTTTTTCATTTTCATCCTTTGCTTTAATTTTTTTAATATATTACAGAAATAAAACTTATATACACCCTAAAAAAATGTTGCATTTGCTACAAGAAGTTCGTATAGATAGATTATAAAAACAAACCTACTAAATTTTGCTATAAAAACTAAAACTAAAAACTTCAAAAAGTTATATCTTAAAACTCCAGCTACAAATGTAAGTGAATCTCCCGCTAATGGAATCCATGCTAAAAGAAGTGCATATACTCCATACTTATCAAAATACTTTTTGCCTTTATCTATCTTCTCTGAACTCATATACCTCTTTTTTCTAGCCCAGATGTAAGCATATTTTCCAATAAAATAGTTTATTGCAGAGCCTATCGTATTTCCAACAGTAGCGACTATAAGTAGATAAAAGCTATCTAACCCTTGCGTCTTGTAGTATACGATAAGAACTTCAGTTCCTCCAGGAAGAAGAGTAGCGGCACCAAGTGCTGTAAAAAAAAGTATTATATAAGAGATAGTATCTTCTCCTGAGCGATATTTTTTGAGTTATATTTGATAATAAGCACTCTATCATTTTCGTTTTTATACCACTCTACTACCCCGTTGGTTGAGTTTAAAATCTGTAATTTTGTCTCATCAAACTTGCCAAAATCTAGGTAGATATTTTTAGTGTATATTGGATTTTCAAGAGTGACTATAAGAAACACCCATACTAAACAAGTAACAGCAACAACAATGGAGACAGAATTAATCCCATAAAGTTTTAAAAAATACCCACCCCATAAAGCCCCGCTAAATGTTCCAAAGTGTCCAAATGAGTTAAAAACTCCAAGAGCAGCGCCTTTTTGATGAACTTTTGCATACTTGCTTGCTAGCGACTGTAGGAGAGGTTCATGTACATTGAACCCTATAAAAAAGATAACAACACCCACGATAAAGATATTTGGCGAGTGAGTTAGTCCCATAACTGCGAAAGAGAGACCAAATAACAAAATTCCTATAATAAGCACTAGTTTTGGCTTTCTCTTTTTTTCGCCCATAACAGCTGAAAATCCCATAGCAAAGATACCTAAAATCATAGCAGGAAAATAGACCTTCCAAAGCTCTGTTTTTGCATAATCAAACTCTTTTACCATCATAATTGGAATTATTAAAAATGCTAGAGTCATCATCCCTTTTTGAAGCATATTGGTTATATTCATTCTAAATAGACTTTTATCTAGTAAAATTGTAAAAATATCTTTTTTATTGGTTTTATAATTATGAGTTATCTTTGGAGGAGTTTGTACTTTAGTAAGGAGTATTATGATGGCAATTGCAGCACAAACTGCTGTGATGAGAAAGAGTTTTTCTATCCCCCAATAACCACTTATAAGCGGACCTAAAACCATGGAGAGTGCAAATGTTATAGCGATACTTCCACCCATAATTGCCATAGCTTTTGCTCTTACCTCTTCTCTAATCGTATCGCTTATCATAGCAGATGCTACTGCTCCAATTGCTCCTGCACCTTGTAGTAGTCGACCAAATATGAGCATATATATATCATCTGAAAATGCGCAAACAAGAGAGCCAATTATAAATATAATAAGTCCTATAGTTAAAGTGATTTTACGCCCTATCTTATCTGAAAGCATACCAAAAGGAACTTGTAAAAACATTTGAGTAAGGGCATATCCACCAATAGCGATACCGATAAGAAGACCGCTTGCATTGTCAAACTTAAGAGTATAGACCGAGAGCACAGGAAGAACTATAAAAAGACCAAAAAACCGCAATGAAATTATGAGATTTAGAGGCATGATTGTTTTAAGCATAAAAAATCCTATATTTATTAGGAGTAATTTTACCTTAAATAAAATTAAAGTGATATAATTTAAAATAATTATGGCATAATATGGCATTGCTATACGGAGGAAATTTATAGTGTCAATAGAAATGGTAGTGGCTTTGAGTGCAGTTGCAGTTTCGTTAGTTGGAGTATTTTTTAATTACTACAAGCTAAAAGGTGATCAAAAAACTTGGGAACAAGAACAAGCAATTTCATTAAACAAAGAGGTTCTATTTAAGGTATTGACAAAAAGATTTGAGCATTACGGTAGAGTATTTATTTTACTAGGCAATGTTAGAGATATTGAGTATCCTAAAGAGCACTATATATTTTTGGAGGCAAATAAAAAAAATCTTTTAAGTATAGCAGATAAAATTTTAAAAGAATTATACGGCGAAGCAGGTCTGTTTATGTCCTATGAAACCCGTTCCCAGATTTTAAAAACTTATCAAAATTCTTATAGATATGCTAGTGGCGAAATAGAGCTAAATGAGTTAATTGATTGTTATTATCTATCTAGAAGGAGCTTGAGGAAGGATTTAGAGTTCGATGATTTTAAAAGTGCTTCTTCGTCAGAAAAGATTTTAAACTTGCATGTAGACAATAAAAAAGATAGTAAAGAAAAATTAAAATGGGCGAAAGAAGAAAGAATCGCACACTCTCCAAGACCAGGGTATCCAAACAAAGTAGTCTCTTTTGATGCATTGCAAGATACAGTCAAAACCTGGAAGAAAAGTGGCATAAAATCAATTATTTGTTTGCTAAGCAGTGAAGAAATAGAAGAATACTATAAAAATGCGATTGATGGCAATCTAATTGAGTACTATAAAAACAATAATTTTTTAGTTTTGCATGTCAGCATCAAAGATTTTTCTAAACCAATAATAAGCAAGCAGCAGTTAAATGATATCTTTAAAAATATTGATAGCTTAGAGGAGCCAATACTGATTCATTGTGGAGCTGGTGAAGACAGGACAGGTTTTCTTTTAGAAGCTATGGATAAAATATAATACTAAATTAGCAGATAAAATCACTTATAAAAATCTTTCTTCTTTTCTTTATATTTTTTACATGCATACTCCTATTTATGAGGTTTGCAGGAGTTTTGATGATAGAGCAGATAGAGAGTTGGCTTGAAATTGCAAAGAGCATATCCCCTCTTTATGTAGGCTTGATTATATTTGTTTTGCTTTGTGTTGATTTGTTTATAGCTGTTCCCACTTTGACACTCATCATACTTGCAGGATACTTTTTAGGCTTTGCTTTTGGCACATTGTTTTCAGTTATGGGGATTATGTGTGCAGGCGTGATAGGCTACACTTTGAGCCGTCGCTATGGGGATAAAATCTTAAACTTTTTGATAAAAGACAAAGATCAAAGAGATGAGGCAGCAGGATTAAACAGAGACTGGCCAAGTGGTCGTGGGATTTATCACAAT
>CAZXOZ010000020.1:0-4744 GCA_964642805.1 uncultured Sulfurospirillum sp.
CCCAGAAACAGATAAACCCGAGTTATCCAATAGAATTGAACCCTCTGATTAACTGTTATCTAGGGTATAGGGAGCATTCCAGTCAAGATGTGAAAAATCTTCTATTTGTTTCATCATTGAGCTTTACACCGCTAAAGTGAGCTCTTTGGACTAGCTCCCAAAAGTATCTATAAGTTGCCCTGTCATGTAGTTCCCCTTCATATTGAATTGGTCCCCATGATGCATCTTGGGCAGCTATGAGTATACCTTGTGCTGTCACTAACTCTTTAAAATTTGGTTTCATAGCGTCTACTATTGCTTGGATTTGTGTTGGATATATACTCCACATACGCATAAACCCAAACTCATTTCTTGCTCTAAAAGCATCACTATATGTTTGGTATTGGTTTTTTAAGTCAAGTGTTACATTGTGACAAGGAATCACATAGTTTGACAGTGCGGCTTGGGTTACATCTGCTTTTGCTCTACTTAGAAGCTTATGCTCAAACTGACCTGGACTTCTCATGTTGCTCGCTGGAATTGCTCCTTGATAGCCTGAAACAAAATCCATAAGACCAAAATCCAACACTTGAAGCCACGAAAGAGTTGCTATTTTTTCAACATCCTTTAAAGCTCCGTGAGTCTCTATCAAGATATGTATAGGTATCTCCCTTGAGATTTTAGCACTTTTACAACTCTTTTGTATATACTCTATCTGCTCCTTTACATCTTCATAACTTGTTGTTTTTGGAAGAGTAATATAGGCTAATTTTTCTCCAACACTTGGAACAATTATATCTACATCTTGTTTCCAATTTGGATTTGAGTAGTCGTGTATCCTACAACCCACCATGTTAAATTGATTGCTTTGTGAGCCTATTACTCTTGCAACCATCCTAGCATGCTCCTCCTCTTTCCCAACTTGTGCACCATCTTCACAATCACAAGTTATATCAAAAACGGGTCCTAACTTTTTTTGTAGCTCCATAGCCTTCAACATTAGCTTCTCACTTCCTGCAAAGTGTTCGCAACTTGGAATTATTGGTAGTGATTTACCTGATTCAAATAGCTCTTCATTTGGGTGTGTCATCTAGTTCTCCTTGGTATAATAGTTGTATAATCTAAATCTAGCAGAACATTTTTGTGGTAGTTGCCATCTTTATCTTTAGGGTTTTCTACATCTTGAACTCTCATATTTTTTAAAGCTATGGTTCTTAACCTAAGCAAGCCTATATCCTCTCTTTTATGCTCTATTTTTTCAATAATCTGCGTATAAGCATATATCGTATCACCTGCGTAAGTTGGATTTGCATGAACTCCTGCATTGATGGCATATATCCACATAGCATTTTGGAGTCCATTAAAAGAGATGCTTCTTGCTATAGAGATAACATGCCCACCATACATTAGTCTCTCGCCCATAGGGGTTTTTTTCATCATAAAATCATCAAAATGAACTTTCGCATTATTTTGATAGAGCTTAGTCGCTAATGTGTGGTCGCTACTATCTATCGTAATCCCTTCAGGATGGTCTAACCTCTCACCTACTTCATAATCCTCAAAAAAATAGTCTCCACCAGTTGTGCTACTATCTACATATTGAAGTTTTGGTAGATTTATCTCATCCAAAATAGGCGTTGATTTTTCTAGCTTAGGAGTAGAGTTTATGCCACTCATAACTCCTTTATCTCTCTTATGAACCATCACCCATCTCTTAAGATTTAAAACCTCATCACCTTTTTGGTTCTCCCCTATGGAGTGCACATAAACTACTCCACTTTTGCCATTTGAGTTCTCTTTTAGTCCAATTATTTGTGTTTTTAACGAAACTGTATCGCCTACAAACAGGGGATTCTTAAAAGAGACTTCAGCATATCCAAGATTTGCAATCGCATTTAAAGATATATCTTGAACCGATTTTGCAAAAGTAAGATGAAAGGCTAGCATATCATCTATAGGCTTTTTATTATACCCTATGCTTTTGGCAAAAACATCTGAAGAATGAAGAGTAAACCTGCTCCCGGTTAAAGCGATATAAAAAGAGACATCACCATCACCAATAGTTCTTGGAAGTGGATGAGTTATCTTCTGTCCTATAAAAAAATCTTCAAAATAGTTTCCTTTGTTTATCTTGCTCAATCTCTACTCCTTAGAATGCATTTTTACCGATTTCTCGGTATCTATCATATAGGGTTATTATCCTTTGTGCCCAATCTATCCTTGTCCTGTCTATCAACTCGTCTTTAAATTGTATCACTTCTCGACCATTTTTTGAGGCTTTTTCAAATGCATTTATCATCTCTTTTGCATCCTCAACCTCTTGTTTTTTAGGAGTAAATATATCATTTATATACTCTAGTTGTATAGGATGAAGTGCAGCTTTTCCATCACATCCAAGATAGAATGCATCTTTAGCACTAGCCTCACAAGAGAACTCATCACTAACATCAAAATGAGGACCATCGATAACTATTTTTCCATAAGAGCGTGCCGCAAGAACTATTTGAGCCATAAAGTTAAATATAGCTTTTGAGTTCTTTTTTAGATTTATCTGAAGTCTTTGAGCTAGCGTATTTGAACCTATCATCACACACCTAAGGCTTGTTCCTGCCGCACAAATATCTTGTATATTTAACACCCCTAGTGGTGACTCTATCATGACCATTAGTTTTAGTTTTGGATTAATTGACTCTAAAATCTCCTGTGCTTGCATAATCTCTCCAGCACTCTGTATGCATGTAAAGAGCAAAGAGTCTAACTCTATACTCTTAGCCAGCTCTATATCCCTATCTATATCCAAAGAGTTAAGCCTATTTAATCTTAGTATTCGCTCACTAGTTCCAAAGTCACTACTCTCGTCAAACTGCTTCTGTATCATTGAGCGAGCCACTTCTCTTTGCTCTCCTAGTATCCCTTCCATATCAAAGATAACAGCATCACACAGTAGAGTTCTTGATTTTACTATAAACCTCTCGTTATAGGCGGGGATAAAAAGCATAGATCGTCTCGCTCTGTATGGCTCAACCTTTGGACTCTCAACAGCATCCTCTTTTAAAATTTGCTTAGTCAGCTCTCTTCTTAAGACCTTTCCATTTTTAGTCTTTGGATAGTCTTGTACTATATATATCTGCTTTGGTGCTTTATACTTCGCAAGATTTCTTTGACCATAAATTAAGATATCCTCCTCTTCCTCTTTTGTAATCTCTCCTTTAGGAACAACAGCAATAGAGACTATAGTCTTATAGACATCTATATCAATTCCAAGTGCAACACAATCAGCTACTTTTGGATGTGTTTTTATCACCCTTTCTATCTCATGAGGGCTTACTCTAAAGCCAAAAGTATTTATGATGTCATCTTTTCTACCTAAAAACCATATATAGCCATCTTTATCTCTTTTTGCATAGTCTCCTGTAAAAAAGTAGCCATTGTGTCTAGCTTTTGCAGTATCAGCCTCAAGATTCCAATACTCCAAAAAAAGTCCAGGATCATCTTCTCCTACACAAATCATGCCCTCCTCTTCACTTCCTACCTCTTCAAGAGTATCAGGATTTATAAGCTTTACATTGTGTCCAGTCTGTACAAATCCTGCACTTCCTGGTCTTATAGGTCTAAATTTTGAGTGAGATATATAGTATGAAAATTCGCTCATACCAATCGCTTCATAGATATTTTGCTTAAATCTATCTTGCCATAGCGATACCATCTCACTAGAGAGATGCTCACCAGCACTCATGCAGTGCCTAAGACTTGGGCAATCATCTATGGTAGAGTCTGTTTTTTGAATAATCTGCCTATATATGGTAGGGACTCCGATAAAAATCGTACAGTTATGCTTTTTGATAAGCTTTACCCAACTATTGACATCATTTTCACCCTCATGTGCTATGACTGTATGACCACGATATAAGGGGTCCATTAAAGCAGAACCCAAAACATAGGTCCAATTAAACTTTCCAGAGTGCATAATTCTATCATGCTCTTTAAAATCAAACCAATATTCACTAGCAGGCTCACGCCCTATCAAGGAGCGATGAGAGTGCAAAACACCTTTAGGAAAACCTGTAGTTCCTGAGGTATATACAAGATATGCAGGCTCTCCTGATTTTGAATTATAGTTATTTGTATCTTTATCAAAACTATTTAAAATATTATCTAAACTATGTATGTTGATATTTTTTGGCTTTATTAGAGAGTCTATATCTCCATCAACAATGATATGGCTTAGATTATCTAAGTTTTCAAGATAGGGTAGCAGGCTTTCAAACATTGAGGCTGATAGAACTATAGCTTTTGCTTGAGAATCAGTTGCTAAGTATTTTACCTCAGAGCCACTAAGTAGAGTTGAAGTTGGCACAGCAATAGCTCCAGCCTTCATGGTTCCAAAAAAAGTGATAGGATATGCTAGTGAATTTTTCAAGCAAATCAAAACTCTATCCCTCACATCAATATCAATATCCCTCAAAAATGCTGAGAACCTATCTGATCTACTAGAGAGCTCTTTATATGTTATCTCGCTTGTCCCAAGAGTGCTATCTTCTATAATCATAGCAATTCTACTCTCTTTTGAAGTCCCTACATGTAGAGAAGTACAAGCAACGCCTATATTTAAAAACTCGGGAACTTTAATCTCTAGTTGTGGGTAGTCTTTCATTTGACTGTCTCCTTTTCTCTGAAGCAAGCTTCAGTGAAAATTCCTCTCACTAAAGCTTCGCCCTTGGCGAGAAATGTATCCTTGTTTTTTATCATATAATCTTTACTATGA
>CAZXOZ010000020.1:4844-18265 GCA_964642805.1 uncultured Sulfurospirillum sp.
ATATAATCTTTACTATGATGTGGGTAGTCTTTCATTTGACTGTCTCCTTTTCTCTCACTAAAGCTTCGCCCTTGGCGAGAAATGTATCCTTGTTTTTTATCATATAATCTTTACTATGAATAGCAGGAGTGTTTATATTGCTCATTTTAATTCCTCTATATTTGACCAAATGGCCAGTTTTCTTTGATGGTGTGTATCGGCATCATACTTAGTACTTCTAATGCAAAGTTTTTATGCTCTTTACTTAAACTGTTTAGTGCATTTGCTCTTAGGATGTTTTGTAGAGACTTACCAAACATCGGTGGGTCTAACATCTCTCCTTTATATCTTATAGCCCCGCCCAAAAGTGCTTCTGCTTTAATGGCCTGTTTTAAAATCTCAATATCATTCTCTATCTCATTTGGTGATGGCGTAAATGCAACTTTACAGATATTGATATGGCTTGGGGTGATGACCTGTTTTCCTGTCAGCCCCATAGCTGTCTCTCTTTTGGCATGTTCATAGACATGCTTACTCTCTTTATCGCCGTGAAGATCTAGCCATCTTCTTATATCTTTCTTCTCTAAGCAACTATCAGGAAGCGAATTTGGGGTCAAAAGAACCTCCACTCCCCCTATAACTCCACGACCTTTTATCCTAGCCTCCATAGTCAATATATTGAAAAAAGTCTCAAGCTCATCTATCCACCCCTCGGGAGTGATTTTATAAGCCATCGCTTTTGAGAAATCATGAATCCCAAAAACAACATGCTTTACAGTCGAATGAGTCATAAGCCTATCTGCAATCTGAAGTGATCTTGGATGCTCCACGATAGGCTGTATCGTTAAATCACTCCCAATAGAGACCAGCCATGATGAAAGGTCTCGTATTTCTGCATCCCCATAAACCTCTCCAGCTTTTGCTAGAACAAGAACATCTATATGAGTGTGAATCTGCTTTATAAGCTTTAAATCATCTTCATACTCTGGAGTTCTAAAAGGGTTTATCCTGATAGCTATTTGAAAATCTCGCTTAGGAAACTTTGGTAGCTCTTCAAGCAAAAGAGCCCTTGACATCTCCTTCATGCGACACCCATCTTCAAGATCGAACAAAAGAGTATGCGCTTTTGTCTTATATGCATGTTTTTGCAGTCTAAGCTTTGCTTGCTCTATTGTCTCATAAGAGCCATCAAGCGGATTATACTTAATTGGAGGATAATAGATTTGAACCCCAGGCCAAATACCTCCAAGAATGGGAGTCAAGTCATCATCTGCTGTCAGTTTTGATAGATCCATATAGGATGAAGTCATGATATTCTGTCCTTGCAATGATTTTATTTTTAGTATTTATGCATATTAAATATAAAATGTATATAAATTTTATATTTCTATAGATATGTTTAATAAAATTTTAAAATATAGTTTAGATAGTTCTATTTGGGCTTTAAAAGGTTTTTCTAGAAGCGAGTTTTGCATAGTGGGAAAATATTTTACTTTCTTCTTGTATATTAAAATAAAAAAGAGGCTTTTAATAACCGAATTACACAGAGTAAGCTATCCTATTTTGGATAGAATTTTTTTCAACTCTTTTAAATCCTCTTCACTAAACACTTTAAGTGCAATTTTTTTAAAAGCCTCTGTTGGCTCTCTTAAAGAGAAGCATAAACCTCTCTTTAAAAAATTGCGATTAACGCTTACTAAACTGTGGAGACTTTCTTGCTTTCTTTCTACCAAATTTTTTACGCTCAACACTTCTTGAATCACGAGTTAGAAGACCTAGAGGCTTGAGCTGCGATCTAAACTCAGCATCCATAGAAGCTAGTGCCTTAGAGATTCCATGTCTTAGTGCTTCAGCTTGAGCTGAGTATCCACCACCAAGAGTTGTAGCTTTTATATCAAAACTTGTAATCTGCCTTGTTACTACTAATGGTTGACGAACTTTCATCTTGATAGTCTCATGACCACCCAACCATACATCTAAATCTTGTCCATTTACAGTGATATTACCACTTCCTGAAGCTACCCATACTTTTGCTATCGCTGTTTTTCTCTTTCCTGTTGCATATACTTTTGCCATTACTTATCTCCTCCAACTTGTGCAGTATGAGGGTGCTCACTACCTGCATAGACTTTTAGTTTCTTAATCATCTCTTTTGCAAGATTTGTCTTAGGAAGCATACCACGAACAGCTAACCTATAAAGTTTAGCTGGATTATGTTCTAGCAAGTCTGAAAGCTTATCACTTTTAATCCCACCAAAATACCCAGTATGTCTAAAATACTCTTTTGTTTCCAATTTTTTACCGCTAAACTCTACCTTATCTGCATTGATGATGATAACAAAATCACCACAATCCACATTTGGAGTAAAGTATGGCTTATGCTTACCTCTAAGAAGTGTTGCAACCTCTGTGAGAACTCTACCGAATCTCCTACCAGCAGCATCAACAACGATCCACTCGCGTTGTACTTCGTTAGATTTTATTGATTTAGTCAACTTCATTCTAAATATTACCTTCGTTTAAATTTGAATAGAAAGTATAGGTAAATTATACTTATATATAGCTTAATTTAAGTCTTATATAAGTATATTCATGGTGTTTTGCAAGCATTGTGAGCAATATAATATAAAGCCATACTAAACATATCACCATCTTTATCTGTTCTTTCAAAATCAAAATTGTCATTTGCACTACAATCAACATCTAAGCCATTATAGTAATCTCCGATGTTATTTGCATTATAAACAGAAAAGTTTATCAACCAGTATATTAGATCTGCATCTCTTTTGCCTTCCATTCCAACAGGTTTTCCATGCGTTCTTGAACCTATCACAATTACATCCATAAAGGGTTTTAGTCCATTTATAACCATCTCGCTTGCTGAAGCTGTTTTATTTGTAGTGAGAAAAAATACTCTACTTATATTGAGCGAGTTGCTGTCTTGTTCAAATTCATAAAAGTCATCAAGGTGACTAAAGTCCTGATTCCATCTTAAATGTGTATGAGTGATGCCTTCGCGATCAAAGCCTGCTATCTTATCTAGCAAAATAGCCGCTGTTGCTAAACTCCCACCGTCATTGTATCTAAGGTCAATAATCAATTCATCAATATCTTCATTTTTAAATCTAGTAAAAGCTTCCTCGATCTCATCCACGGCTGCTGATGTAAATTGATCAAAAATCATATGCCCTGCTTTTTTACCAGATGTATGTGTTAAGATTTTTGTTTTTACAGATTTGTAGGCATACTCTCTTGGAGTTATTGCGATATCTATATCTTGATTTGCTCTTTGTACTCTGAGGATAACCTCAGCACCAACATTGCTCTCTGCCTCATAATATAAATCTCTTGTTACATTAACACCATTTATGCTTTTTAGTATATCGCCTCTTTTAAGCCCATCTAACTCGCAAGGGGTGTTAAAGCCTACTTTATACAACTCTCCATTGCTCCATCTACACCCAAAACCTTCAGTTTTTTGAGCCCAACTATTTTGAAAATTTTCAAAGGTCTCATAATAACTCCATCTATCAAGAGGAACTCTAAGATCATCTATCATCTCCTGTGCTGACCGATAAGTACTATAATTTTTATATGGAACTTGACTTGCCCATAAGTATTCTGTTTTAAACAGTCCATATAAAAAGCTTTTTTGAGTCTCACTAAAAACTACATTTTGCTTTTCCTGCGAAGCATCTCCACCCCCGCCACCGCAACCTATAGAGAAAAAAGTTATTGTTGATGCTATGGCCAGTTTTAGTAAAATATTTTTCATACTAAAAAGTGTATAAAAACCATTCTTAGATAAAGCTTTATCACAAGAATTCGATACATTACTTCGCTGACAACTCTTTGTTCAAAAGGATTTTTATAAAAGATTGATAAGGGATATCTAAAGCATTTGCTTTTACTTTTAGCTCTTCAAGCATGTCTGATGGTAACCTCAAAGATATAGTTTTGGTACTTTTTTTCAAGTTTTTAAATCTTACAGACTTAGCAGAACTCCAATCAACAAACTCGGTACTATCATGTTTTTGCCAAAAATTATCTTCCTCTTCTTCTGATATAAAGCTAGGAATTGTTTTTAAAGTCTTCATATATACTTCTCTCCTTTTTATTCATAAGCCTTGCACTAATCACTCTTATCTTAAACTCTCTTTTCGTAAAAACTACAAACAATAAATGAGCACCATCTGTAACTCCAAGTGCAAAACATCTGTGTTCATTAAGTGAATGCTTTTTGTCTTGAGACAAAAGTAGTGGTTTATTAAAAAATATCTCTTCTATAACCTGCCACTTTATATTGTGCTTTTTCTCATTTTTTAAAATATTCCCATCGTCCCAATCAAAACCGATAATACTTTCCACATCCAGACAATCAAATCTCAAAATATTCCTTCTGTTTGTATATGTTTATTATATACATTTTATGCTCTTATGTCAACACTCACCACTCAAACTGAAAAGTAGTATGAACTATCTTGTATTTTTCCTTCAGCTCACTATTGATAGCCTGCAAAACCTCTTCATAATTTTCAAGTGAAGACTTATCTATCCTTACATGTGCTGTCATGTTGTACATATCTTGTGTTATCTCCCATACATGTACATCGTGAAGCTCTATGACCTCATCTATATCTACAGGCGAGCTTTCCATGAGAGTATTGATGGAGCTTCTTAAAACTCCTACAGCCCATTTACCTATAACAAGTGCGACCATCACAGCTAAAACAATATCTATCCAATACCAAGAAGTATAATGTATGACAATGTAGCCAATTATGATAGCAACTGAAGAGAGTGCATCGCTAAGCATATGAAAAAATCTTTGCAAGATCGCTTTTTAAAAGCCCTCCCGAAGAGCAAAAGAGTGAGTAAACATATGAATAGCATCAGAGATAAGAGCAAGAGAGTTTGTCATAAACCCATAATAAAACTCAAGCAACATCACAACAAAAGTTATAGCCAACGCAATCTTTAAAACTTTTTTATCTGTTCCTCTATGGTCGTGAGTATGCCCACCTTTTGAGTGGTCATGTCCACAACTATGCCCATGCGAATGTTTTTTATCTGTTTCCAAAAAAGGCTTATGCTCATTTAGCCCTAGTTTACAATGCTCCGCTGATAACTCCTAAGTTTTATTAACTTACCTTACGCACTTATTTCTAATACAGAAACCCCATAAGCCATAAAGGAAGTCTATTTTTATCTCCTATAGCTACATCATCAACTAGAATATAGCTATTTTGTATATCTTTTATTTGATTGAATTTTTTATTTTTACCGCCTACTTCAAAAGTATATTTTTTATCTACCAAAAAATCTCCTTGTTTGGATATGTGAAGTTTATAGCCTTGAGATATTTGGTTTGCAAAAAAAGTTTCTCTTATTGTCCCTGCCTCACTGTTTTGGCAGTAAGCAAAAAGTAGATTTGTATTGTTAAGATATATTTTTGTTGGTTTATTTGTCTTCTTTAAGCCTTTTGTGTTTTCATCCACTAAAAGCAACATCTGCCCATCGTTTAACAATGATATATAGTCATATAGTTTCACTCTACTTATCTCTGCTAAAGATGCAATCTTCGTGTAATTTACCTCAAATGGCTTGCTCTCACAAACTACTTCTAGAAGTTTTTTTAGCTTGTATGTGTATTTTTGCTCTATAAGCCCAAGAGATGTCAAGTCCAAATCTATAGTTAAATTTATTGTATTTAAAAGATTTTGATAGTAAGAGGTCTGTTTTTGAGTAAAAAATGGATAATATCCAACCTCAAGATATATTTTAAACTCAAGCAAAATGTCTATTTTTTGCAAATAAATCTCTTTTGCTAAAATCGTATGGTTATTCAAAATCTCTTCAAGTGCATAACTGTCAAATTTTCTTCCGTATTTTACCTCTAGAAATTCCCTAAAAGAGAAGCCATAAAGATTATAAAGTGTCACCCTTCTGCTTAAATCACTTTTTGCATTCAAGATAGAAGTTGCACAACTGCTTGTAAAGATGACTTTAATATCAAATATATCGTAGATAGTTTTTAGATAAGAACTAAAATCATTATACCTATGAACTTCATCAAGCAAAAGATACTCTCCGCCATTTCTTACAAACTCTTCAACCAAATCTACCAAATCCACACCACTTAAAAAAGGATAATCAAGCGACACATAAAGTGCATTTTTGTTTTTGTTTTGAAGCTCTAAAAGATACTGAAAAAGCATAGTAGTTTTACCTACTCCCCTTGCACCAAAGATAGCTATCATCTTCTCATCAAAATCTATCTCTTGATAAAGGTAGCGTTTATAGCTTATATCAAATGTCTTTTGCAATCTGTCTTGATATTTTTTTATTTTACTTAACAAGCCATCTCCTTTGTAAATGTTTATAGACATTTACAATTATAACTATTGTAAGCTTTATATTTGTTTATATACATTTACACTTGAACTATTTTTATCTCTTCCTCTCTCAAATAGACTAGATAAGATGATACCTTTTTACTACTTATCTTACTCAAGGCTTTTTTATATAACCCTACTTGAGCTAAGTGAGAGTCGCCTACATGTGAAGAGCTTTTATAGTCTATGATTATCATCCTATCGCTATGCTCGACTAGCAAATCTATCTGTTTTCTTTCGCCACCAAAGACTATTGGTTGCTCTTTGTTTAGTTTTCCACCATCAACTAAAGAGCGAAACTCTTGATGAGCTAAAAGCATCTCTACTCTTTTGTAAATAGTCCTTAAGCTCTCCTTGCTTAAAACAGATGAGTATCTATTGCATGTAGAGATAAATGCTCGACTTAGTGAAGGCACAGTAAACTCACTCATCATCTCAAGGCAGTGGTGCATCGCCAAGCCATAGGCGACAGCAAAGTGATTTGTATCGATTTGAGTATCTTTTTTTAAGCTCTCTTGTGCTCCATGGTTCCTTAGAATCTGACTCATCACTCGTAGAGACTTTTGCTCAAATGTAGAGCTTTGTTCTATCTCTAACTCTCCTTTTTTTGTCTCTTTAAGTCCTAGAAGCTCAAAGGCACTGCTCCTGTTTTTTGCACAAACTATCAAAGAGTTTTCGGCTCTTGTAAAGGCTACATAGTGCATATTTAAACTATCCTCTTTTTTTAGTACCTCCTCTTTGTCTTTAGCCTTTTTATACCTCTCGTCTAAAAACTCTCTTTGATTTACTCTTTGATAAATCCCCACCAAATCTACACCCTCATACTCATAAAGAAGAGTTCCTGCTCTATTGCTCTTGCCTCTAAGTCTATCGGCTATTATGACATGCTCAAACTCTAAGCCTTTTGACTTGTGTATAGTTAGTATCTTTATGCCATCATTTTGCTCACTCTTTGCATCCTCGCTAAAGCTATCACACTCAAACAAAAATGATTCTATATCCTCATATCGACTTCCAATCTCGACTAGCTTTATGATATCCATGTCATCTGCAAACATCTCATATCGTCTCACAATAGAGATAATCATCCCCATAGGAGTTTTGTTTAAATCCAGCCAACTTACATCAAGATTTTCATGCCAACTAAAGCCCATAACTACTAAAAAATTCTGTTTGTATATCTCATCTTTAAAGTAAGCATATTTGAGCAAATCCAAAACCGCACCCACTATAGGCACACTCATGAGCTTTATTGTTGCTTCTGTTTGTACTTTTATGTTTTTTATGTTTTTAAGCAAGCTCTCTTTAATCGTTTTTGCATCCTTGTTTTGGTGAGTGAGTATAGCTATATCTTTGGGCTTAGCTCCATTTTCAAGCAAAAAATCTACTTTTTCTAAAATCAACTCCTCCACTTCATCACTAAAACAGACCTCTACAAGCCCATCTTTTGCACTCTTA
The DNA here is from genome assembly GCA_964642805.1 of uncultured Sulfurospirillum sp. Lineage (GTDB taxonomy): Bacteria > Campylobacterota > Campylobacteria > Campylobacterales > Sulfurospirillaceae > Sulfurospirillum_A. Next base: position 12,677 of record CAZXOZ010000020.1, read on the forward strand.
ACAAGCTGTCTCTCATATCCATCTATAACATGCTCAAATATACCATTGACAAACTCTACTACACTTTTAGAACTTCTATAGTTTACCTCAAGTGCCTCTGTGTGCACTTCAAACTCTTTTTGAGCGTGCTTAAAAAGCTCTTTTGCCCCACCCCTAAAGCGATAAATCGACTGCTTGATGTCACCTACAAAAAAGAGAGACTTAAACTCACTTGCACCAACTCCAGCTACTATCTCATCCATAAGTGGAGCTAAAATTTTGTACTGCATTATATTTGTGTCTTGAAACTCGTCTATGAGGATATGCTCAATCTTTCCATCAAGCCTAAAGTATAAAAACTCTCTTGAAATCTCACCTTGCAAGAGAGTATACAGGGCATTAGTAACATCTGCAAAACTAAGGGTTGAACTCTTCTTATTTACACTGCGAATTGCATCTTTATAGATATAAAAAAGCTCACTAAGCTCTCCTAGAAGATACCTCTGTCTCTCATCTAGATAGACTCTCAATGTTTCCTTTAGAGCTATATACAACTCGTCAATCTCACAATTAACATACTTCTTATACTGCCAATACTCTAAACTCTTTTTTGCTATATAGCCTTTTTTCATCACTCCAGTTATATCATCCGCCTCAAAAGTCTTTAAAATACTCTGACTCGCTCCTTGTTTTTCAAATAGCTCTTTAAGTCCATCTAGTATATCAAACACCTGTTTTAACTCTACATGTAGAGATTTTTGAACTTTTTTGGGATTAAATTCGCCCTCTTTATTGTAAAACTCATCTAGCAGACCAAATATATCTGAGAGTTTTTTACTCTCTTGAATAGTAAATTTTAAAAGAGTGCTATACCTCTTCTCTCGCTTGCACTGCCTCAAAAATTGCTCTAAGATCTCTACATGTAGAGCGTTAGTCTCTATTTTAAAATCAGGCATAAATCCAGCATTTAAAGCAAACTTACGAAGAGTCTTAGCAAAAAATGAATCAATGGTAGAGATAGATAACTCCTCTTTCAAAAATCGCTCCAATACACCATCTTTTCTAGCCAAAATCTCTTTACATGTAAGCCCTACTTGCTCACTAACAGCTTCAAGCTCACTCCTGTTTTTCAAGTCCTTTAAGACTTCACAAATCCGACTCTTCATCTCTGCCGCCGCTTTGTTTGTAAAAGTAAGAGTAAGTATTTTAGAGGGATTTGCTCCCATATATAAAAGAGATATGTAGCGAACACTAAGAGCGTAGGTCTTCCCACTCCCTGCACTCGCCTCTAGGGCTAGATATGGCTTAAATTTACTCACTATTGCTCCTTGTTAATCTTGCAAAGCCCAGCCCCAAAAAGGGATGGTGGTGCATTTGATATTTTTTAACCAAAACTCTCCTTCATTTCCTATTGTCACTATGTCTATCTTCTTAAGCCCTAACTCCTTTGCATGTAGAACTATCTTTTGTAGCTTCTGCTTTATCATCTCTTGAGGCAAAAACGGAATACAAAGCACTCCATAGTTGTTTTTCGGTATATATAGGTCGATTAAGTCAGTATAGTATATCTTATGAGCTTTTTTTACAAGCTCTAAAAAGACCATATTTGCAAATCTTTTTAAAAACTCTTTTTTGAAAGTGAGGGCATTTTTAAGTGCAAAATCAATTAGAAATAGTTTTTTATTTGATTTTGGTGAGCCATATTTTTCTACTAAAAAAATCATCTTTTCGCTCTCTAATTTTTTAACTTTTTTATATAGCGAATCTTTTGAGATTTTCATAGTAGGTTTTAGCTGATTGTATATCTGAAAAAGTGATATTTTATAGCCTTGAGACTCACTGAGTTTTTTAAATATTTCAAACTCTGTTTTATCATCTAGCATCACCCGTAACATCTCCTGCATAGACCAATAGATACTACTTGATGAACTCAATATAACTTGTGGATATGAGCCTGTATTTGCATAGAGTTCAAAAATATGCTCAATATTTGAGTGGTGTGCATCAAAAGATATAAACTCCTCAAAATCAAGCGGATAGAGTGTTAGAGTATCAAATCCGTCTATCTCATCCGCACATGTAAGAAGAGTATTTTCAACCTCAGGAAGCTCAAAACTCTTGTCAAAGTTCTCAACTACTAAGATATTTATGCCTCTATCCCCAATAAAGTTTTTAAGCTTTTTCTCTATCACTTTAATATTAACTCTACTATCTTTTAAGTCGATATAGAGAGTCTCGTCATGAGAAAAATTGGATAGATAGTCTATGATAAGAGATGTTTTTCCACTCTTTTTGACACCACTAATAGCTGTTTTTTTTGAAGTAATAGAGAGTTTTCTCTCATAATAACGGCTATTTTTGTATTTTATATCATATAGATTTTCTAGTATTTCCATGACTGTATTGTATTTATTTCCCTATTAAAAGGAAATAAAATATTTAATTTTTTTGTATTTTTCCAAAAACCTCATCGGCAAAGTGAGAAAACTTACCTCTTACAGACTTGTCTAGCTCAATTGCAAAAAGCCTTAAGTGTGATTGCTCTTTTTTTGTCTCTTTTAGTAGGCTTGTTAAGCCGTTATTGTACCTATTTAGATACATGTTATCTATCTGTCGATTTGAGCCTATCACTATCGCTTTGCAGTTGTTGTCTAGTCTTGAGAGTATGAGTTGAGTAGTATTATTTGAGCTGTTTTGCCACTCATCTAGGATAACTATAGCATGGCTTAGAGTTCTTCCTCTTGCCTCTCCTGGCCATAGTTTTTCTATCCTGTATTTGCTGATTAGCTCCTCGATTTTGTTTTCGATTGCAGCTTGTACATCTGTGTACTCTTTTTTCTTTAGATACTTTTTTGCTATAAACTCCAAAGTATCATAAAGAGCCATATTGTATATCCTAAACTTCTCACTATTTCCTGCAAGATAGCCTACATCAGCCCCTTTATCAACACTCTCAATAGAGTTTCTTACATAGACTATTTTTTCATAAATACCTTTATCTACAAGACGCATAGCGGTTGCAAAAGCCATAAGAGTCTTTCCACTTCCTGCTCTTGCATCTATAATATGTATGTCGTATATATCGCTTAAGATCGCTTTTGTAAAAAATTTCTGCTTTAGATTTATCGGCTTTACTTCTAAGCCCTTAAAATCCTCACTCTCATCTATTGGTTGGATAAGTCCCTCTGAGGATATGGTCGCATAGAGTGAGTTTCCATCATCAGAGATAAACTCATAAGAGAAGTTATCTTGAGCATACTCTTCGTCATATTCTCTAATATTTTTATTGTTTAGTGAGTTAAATAGTGTTGAGTCTAAATTGAGGGTCTTAACAAACTGAAAATTTGGAATATCGCTTCTATCTTCTCTTAGACTCTCTACCTTGACATTTGCTAAAAGCCCGAACATCCTTGCATATATATCAAGCGATATGAAGATGACCTTTTGTCCCTTATAGTAGTCCTGTGCTGAGTTCGCAACTTCAACAATCCTCTTATCATTGGATTCATCTAGGTGATTGGAGTCTATGTCTGAGAGATACTTCTCTTTTGCAAATAGATGGAGGTTTATATCTCCTTGTTTCATTTTGACTATTTTACAGCCATTTTTAAAATCAACCTCACTAACCTTACATGTAGCCAGCATCCTTGCAAATTTTCTTGCTTGAAAACCAAGCTCTGTGAAGTTTTTCTTGAAGTTTTCAAGCTCAATCAAAACAGTTTCAGGAACAACAATGATATTGTTCCCACTATCTGAAAGCTCTTCAATCATATAGTTGTTATGCAGTATGATGTTTGTATCTAAAACATAAATTTTACTAGACATATAAATCCTTTAGAATAATTATATCAGTAAAATGTAACCTTATGATAACAGACAAAAAAACACAAAATTAGAGATTTGTTTCTGCCTTCACTGCCTCATTTGATTTAACAACATCCCCACTACCATGAATAATATGAGGAATACACCCTGTGCATACATCTACACTCTCCGCACCCTTAGTAGCTTTAATAAATACTGCCCCTGGTGCATCTTTGCTTGTCTTTAGACACACATTGCACACATGTATATTGTTAGTTTCCATAATTAACCTTTAAATTTTTTACCCTATCAAACTAGGCTGGAATTATTATACATAAAAAAAGTTAAAAAAAAAATGATACAAATCAACTAAAAATGATAACAAATATCAGCAAAGCAAGGATTAAGTTTTTTTAATATACAATAATGATTATCAATCAAAAGGAGAAAGCATGGCAGTTTTAGTAATAGGTGCTGACGAGATTACACCAATCAAAGCAGTTTTAAGCGATTTGGGTGCAGGCAAAGTTACTCACTGGGATGCTAGAAAAAAGAGTAGCATTCATAGAAAAGTTATCCCTCAAGATACTGATTGTATAGTTCTACTAACTAGTTTCTTAAACCATAACTCCATGAAGTACTTTAAGAAAATGGCAAAAAAGAAGAGTATTCCTTTGGTTTGTTCAAAAAGAAGCGTAAGTTGTGTCTACAGTGAATACTGTAAAATCATGAAGCTTGAAGATGATTTTGAGTGCAGAAAAACACAAAATTTATAAAGCAAACTCTTATAGCGTAGCTCTAAACATCTCTAGAGTTGCCCTATAGAAAATCGGTAAATATAGCTCTAGCGCCCATATCAAACACTCTTTTTTTATCACTTTTGCTATTTACGGTATATACATTGGTAAAAAGATTATTTTTATCTAACTCTTTAATTATATCTTTATTGGCAATACCTAGCTCACAATGATAGCCATCTACATGTAGGCTTTTCAAATACTGAACTATATCTTCTGGATGACTTTTATGTTTAAGTGCGGCTCTTGTAGTATTTGGTGCCAATAGTGATAGCTCTTTTATGTAGTTATGGTTAAATGAGGAGAAAAGCACCAAGTTTTCCACCTCTACCTCTTTTACGATATCCGCAACAATCTTTGTTGCAAGCTTATCAAAAGCCGTTTGACTCATATCTTTTATCTCTACATTTACAGGAAAATTATGCTTTTTAAGAAAGAGTAAGACCTCTTTTAGGGTTGATACTCTTTGTATCGAAAGTGCTTTTAACTCCCTCATAGTTACAGCTCCACTTTTTATAGTCCCAAAAGGGTCATTAGAAGCAAACCAAGAGCTAAAATCAAGTTGCTTTATCTCGTCATATGTATAATCAACTACACTATACGGTTTTTTAAACTCTTTTAACTCACTTGCATTGCTAGTTCTCTCTAGCGTATCATCATGTATGATTATCGCTACAGCATCTTTAGTAAACCCAACATCAAGCTCTATAAAATCTGCTTTTTCGAGCGATGCCTTAAAAGCACTAAGTGTATTTTCTGCTCTGATGGCTCTATGTCCACGATGAGCCGCTATAAGTTTAGTCTTTCTACTAAAATTGCTCCAAAATTTTGCTGTTTTTTTCATTAGACAATTAAATCATATCCTCGCTTAAATACTCATGATTACCGAAAAAGGAAAAAGGGGTCAGAAAAAGGGGTCAGGGTTAAACTCTACACTTTTATGCTACAATAGACCAAAAAGAGTAAAAATGCCAAGAAGATTAAGGATAGAAGTTTGTGGTTATCATCA
>CAZXOZ010000021.1:0-18183 GCA_964642805.1 uncultured Sulfurospirillum sp.
TTGGCAGTCCAAATGCTGCAGTTTTTCCTGTTCCTGTTTGTGCTTGAGCGACTATGTCATGCCCCTCTAACACTAAAGGGATTCCTTGCTCTTGAATTGGACTTGGCTCTTTGAAGCCAGCCTCCTGTATCGCTTGTAAAATACCTTCACTTAATCCAAATGATTCAAATGTTGTAGCCATTATTTTTCCTGTATATAATATATTTTCAAAACTTTAAATATGAAGGGGTTGTAGAAAATTATCTACTACATAAAAATCTTGTGAGTTTTCAAATCAGCTTGAGAAACTTAAGCAACTAGTATGTAAAAACCTACTAGCTCGCTGAAATTATTGTCAGTCTTGAGTAAATTTTAACTTCATTTTAAGAAATATTTGAGTTTGGGATTGTATCTAAATTTTTCTTAAGTTTTGATTGAAGATATTATGAACTCAATTTGAGGGCGTGTTATCGCTCTTATCTCATCTATATTTTTGCTTATTGCTATGGAATTTAAAATAACTCCATAGAAGCTGTTAGCAAGTAGATTTACCACTATTGGTATGGCAATCTTCTAAAATAGAGAAGTCGAAGTAGTGTCTGATTTTTCTGTGATTTTCTTAACATATATAGTAAAAATATTCCTATCTTTTTCTCTATTATACTCTATTTTCATCTTATGCAGTCTTACTACATGTAGTGCGATAAAAAGACCAAAACCAAGCCCTCGTGAGCTTTTTGCTTTTTTTGCATCTAAAAAATAGGGTTGAGCATAGTTTTGAAGCGGAAATTCCAGCTCTTTACCGATGTTTGAGATGGTGATTTGGTTCTCGCTTGATTTAATCACAACATGCTTATCGTCCGAATAGCTTATGCCGTTATCTAGTAGATTTTTAAGAGCTGTCGCAAAGAGTTCAAAATCCACATGTAAGCTCATCGGAGTTAGCTCACATGTAACACTTCTGCTGTCATGATTTAAGATATCAAGTGAGAAGTCGACTACATCTTGCAGTGAGTACTCTTTAGTATCTATATCAAGTTCGTTTGCACTTAGTTTCTCTATCCTTGCAAACTCATCAAGAAGCGACTCCTGCCTTCTGAAGAGATTTTTTAGTATCTCTTGATATGTTGACTCCTCTATCATCTCACAAGCTAGCTTCCCTTTTGTAATAGGAGTTTTAAGCTCATGCATGATATTTCTTAGAAAAAGTTGCCTCGAATCTCTTAGTTTTTTTATCTTTTTTACACTCTTGTCAAGCTCATTGCAGAGAACTCCAATCTCATCTTTTTTTTCACTTCTACACTCTATGTCATAATCTCCATCAGCAAATGCTTTTATCTTTCGCCTTAAACTATAGAGCGGCAAAATACTTCTTATAGTAGCGATGTAGAGAAAAATGATAAGCAGTATCGCGCTAAGCGGAAATATCACTTTGGGGAATAGACCTGCTTCATAAGGAGCATAAAAGACTAAGCCTTTTTTAGTAACAATAAAAAAATCTCTCTCATATTTAACAACTCTAAACTTTACTCTCGAACTTTTATGAAAGTTTCTTACATGTTTTGGGGGTTTTAGAAATTTTCTTCTTCTGTTTAAAACTGATTGCTTTAAGTTTTCATCAACAACTAGGGTAAAACCAGCTTCTTGAAGTTTCAACAGATCAACGCTAGTGCCGTGATGTGCATTTTGTAAAGCCACTTTTGAAAGCCTATACAGGCTCACTAAATCACTTTTCTCTTTATGAACATGTACAAAATACAAGACTGTACCTATACCCATAATAGCTAAAGCAAATATGATAGTTATCTTAGTTATAAGAGAGCTATACCACTTCATAGCCATAAGCGATATCCAATGCCACGAATAGAGATAATGTGCTTTTGCTTTTTTGAACTCTCTCCTAACTTTACTCTTATGCGACTTATAAGAACATCTAAGCTTCTGCTATCACCTTGGCTATTTAGAGAGGGTGTGTTGCCTATTAGCTCACTTCTTGGAATTACGCAGTTATTTTTTTTAATCATATATGAAAGCACTTCAAACTCTGCTCTTGTGAGTGAGAGCTCCTCTTGCTTAAAGAGTATAAAACTACCATTTTCACAAAACTTTAAGTCCACATCCTTTTTACTCTCAATAGGGCTTAAACCTCTTTTATAACGCCTTAAAACACTCATAATCCTAGCATACAGCTCTTTTGGCTCATAGGGTTTTGGAAGATAGTCATCAGCTCCAAGCTCTAAGCCTATTATCTTATCCTCTACATCACTTCTTGCACTTGAAATTATGATAGGTATATCACTTTTAGCTCTCACCTCCTTGCATATCTCAAGACCATCCATCCCTGGGAGCGAAAGATCGAGTATAAGCAGATCATACTTTTTTAGACTAAGTGCACTGATACCAAGATATGGATCATCATAGTTTTCTACTATTACATTATATCTCTTGAGAAAATCGCTCAAAATTTGTGCTAGTTCAATATCGTCTTCTATCATTATTATATACGGATTCATGATACAATTTTATCCTAATTATGTTAATGATTTGTTACTCTATGCCCTATTATGATTATCATTTTTATTCTATATTAAGTGAATTTTTAGTACTCTTGGGTATCTATAGTGAAGTGGAGATTGATGATGAAAAAGATACTGTTAATGGCTATTTTGGTTTTTGGTTTTGTAGTTGTGCCTATGTCGGCGGCAGAAAAGATAAAAAAGCTTATTATTTCTGGTCCAAAGTCGAGTGTTACCCATCCTATGGCATATATAGTTGAAAAAGGGCTACTTAGTGATGTAGCTGAAGAGGTAGAGTTGGTTATATGGAACAATCCAGATCAGCTTCGCTCACTTGTTGCTGGAGAGCAAGTGCATTTTTCTGCAGTTCCTAGCTATGTTGCTGCAACTTTTCATAACAAAGGAGTTCCTGTTAGGCTTCTGAACATTTCAGCTTGGGGAATTCTATATATAGTGTCAAATGACCCAAAAGTAAAATCTATAGCTGACCTTAAAGGTGAGACAATATCTATGCCTTACCGCAATGATATGCCAGATATTGTTTTTCAAGCAGTCTCATCCAAGCAAGGCATAAGTCCAAAGGAAAATTTCACATTTAACTACCACACAAGCCTGCCAGCAGTATTGCAAGAGGTTCTAAGTGGGAAGACAAATCATGGGCTTTTAGCTGAGCCATTAGTCTCAATTGCACTTATGAAGTCAGCAAAGATGTCAAAAGAGGGTAAAACTAAAAAGCTCTATCGCGCAGTTAGCATGCAAAAAGAGTGGGGAGATGCCTTTAACCGTAAGTCGCAAATCCCTCAAGCTGGTGTTATAGCTACTCCTAAGATTACTGATAGACCAGATGTTGTCAATGCTTTTCAAAGAGCGTATAAAGAGGCAATTGAGTGGTCAAACAATAACCCTGAAAAGGCTGGTAAGATTGTTAGCAAATATATCTCTGGCATGAAACCAAAACCAGTTGCGGCTGCACTTAAAAATGCACAAATTAGATTTGTTGCAGCTCCTAATTCAAGAGAGGAGCTTGAGTATTTTTATACCATTCTAAAGTCAATAAATCCAGCTAAGATAGGCGGTGGACTTCCGGGTGATGATTTTTATTGGACAGGAGAGTAGATCAAAACTAACGCAGTAGCAAGAGAGAAGATATTAACAGGAGTTGGTTTTATACTCCTGTTAGTAGGTTGGCAGATACTCTCTTTAAGCATGCACGAGATTGTCTTAGCATCGCCTATTCAAGCTACAGTTGCTCTTTGGGATATGGTTCAAACTCCCAACTTTTTTGAGCATTTTTTAGTTACTTTGAAGCGAGTTTCTATTGGAATTCTTATAGGGGGCTTTGCTGGTTTTTCGCTAGGTATTATTGCGGGACTCAATAGGGATATAAAGTCTCTACTTGAGCCTTTGCGGTGGCTTCTTATGAGTGTTCCCCCTGTGGTTGTAGTAGTTTTAGCCATGCTTTGGTTTGGCATGGGTTCAACTATGGCAGTTTTTCTCATATCTGTTCTAGTGGCTCCAACGATATATATCAATACCGCAAGAGGTATCGAAATGGTTGATGAAGACTTAGTTGAAGTGGCTAAAATCTATAAGTTTTCATTCTTTACGCTTCTAAAAGATGTCTACACTCCAGCAATTGCAGGTCCTCTTAGTGCTGCTATAGTTTTAGGTACATGTCAAGCTGCTAGAGTTGTTGTTATGGCTGAGCTTTTAGGGGCGAATGAGGGTGTTGGTTATATGGTAGGATTTACTAGGTCAAATCTTGAAATTCCTCAACTTTTTGCATGGGTTTTGACTACCTTGTTTATAGTGGCAATATTTGAGTTTATTCTGTTTCGTCCGATACAAAACTACTTTGTAAGGTGGAAAGAGTGACCAAGGCAATCTCTTTTGATAAAATCTCTAAAAAATATGGAAACAAGGGGATATTTCAAGACCTCTCATTTTCCATCAACACTCAAGATGTAGTTGGCTTACTAGGTCCTAGTGGAGTCGGTAAAACTACCATCCTAAAGCTCATAGCTAGTCTTGAAAAACCAACAAGTGGCAAGATAGATATCTTTTCTAAAAAAATTAGTTATGTCTTTCAAGAGCCAAGACTTTTTCCATGGAAAACAACTTTGGAAAATGTGGTTTTACCTCTTAGGGCAGCAGGATTTAGCAAGAAAAAGGCTATAGAAAAAGCTAAATACTCACTTTACTCTATGGAGCTATCTGATTTTACTGGCTACTATCCATCAAAACTCTCAGGAGGTATGCGTCAAAGAGTCTCTCTAGCAAGAGCTCTCTCTTTAGAGCCAGATATACTGCTACTAGACGAGCCTTTTAGTGCTTTAGATACTAAGATGAAGGACTCCTTGGTGGGTCTTTTAATACAAAAACTCAAAGAGCGACCGATGACAGTTTTGTATATCTCACATTTTCCGCAAGAGGTTGAAAAGATAGCCAATAAAATCTTTACGATTTCAAATACTAAAAGACTCACAGAAACTTTAGTCCCAATAGCTTTATAGAAAACTGATAACTATCAAAGCTATTTATGTATAGTTTATGCTATACTTGCACCTCAAAATGAAAAAAATATTTAAAAACGGTAATAAAACAACAAAATTAGACGCATTTATAACAAAACACAAAATACCTAGAGAGTACTTGTCAATAAACAGAAAATCAATCACGCGTGGACTCTCACTTGGTATATTTTGGGCTTTTATCCCTATGCCTTTACAGATGATAGCTGTTGTTTTATGTACCCCTTTTTTCAAATTTAATATTCCAATTGCATTAACGATGGTGTGGCTTAGCAATCCCGTGACTATGCCTTTTATGTACTACATAGAGTATATTACGGGCAATTTTATATTGGGTAGAGAGCCTCTACATGTAGACCCTACTGTAGAGTGGTTCAGAACCCATATTGATGATATATTTATCCCACTTTATATTGGAACTATATTTTATGCAGTAACTGTGTCTGTATCGGTCTACTATATTGTAAACTGGCTTTGGATAAAATCGGTTCATAAAGAGAAAAGACATCAAAAAAGAAAAGATAATAGAGCCAAAAAAGATAAAAAGTAATCAAATTGTAATTATTATATGCTAATATATTGAAAATACAACTATAAGGACAAATATGTTAGATAGATATGAAGAGCAGAGGCAAGAGTTGCAAAAACTTTTAAAAACACTAGGTGACAGTATTGTTGATGCAGTCAAAGAGGCTGAAAAAGGTGTCAATACACTAAATTGTGAAAATTTTGTGAGTGCTAGGGAGATACTAAAAAATACAGAAACTAACGCTAATATAATTGACCAAAATATAGTTAAAATTTTTGCCCTATTTGAGCCAGAAGCAGTAGAGCTTAGAGAGCTAGTAGTATATCTAAAAACAACTAGTGAGCTTGTAAGATTGAGTGATAATATCAAAAGCTTTAGTAGGCGTATGAAAAATCACATCAGCTCAGAAGCGGACTTTTCAACTCTTCAAGAGTACTCAAACCACCTCACAAAAAGTGCTTTTAGCTCGATAATTTTTGCTATAGAAGCTCTCTATGCAAAAGAGAGAGAGGATGTTACTGATATATATCGAAAAGTGTGCGTTGAAGAGAGTAAAACAGATGATTTATACTCAATTTTAGAAAAAAATATCATGGCAGATTTATGCAAAGATATAGAGACTTCAACAGAGTCTATAGAGATTTTGAGCACCATGAGAAAACTTGAGCGAATGGCTGATAGATCTGTAAATATCACCAAGCTAATGCTATTTGCAAGAAAGGGAGGAGAGATAAAGCACTTTGGATAAGCCATTTATCGTTATCATTGAGGACGAAGAGGATCTTTTGGAGCTACTAGAGTACAGCCTACAAAAGGCTGGATTTGAGACTGCAGGATTTTTATCTACTAAAAATGTAGATAGGCTCCTAGAGGAAGAGAGGGTAGACTTGATGATAGTAGATAGAAACCTGCCTCATATTGAGGGAGGGGGGTTTGTCAAAACTCTTCGAGATAGTGGTATCAACATACCTACTATCTTTGCAACCGCAAAAGATGCAGATAAAGATGTAGAAGAGGGTTTTGAGTTTGGCGGAGATGACTATCTCACTAAGCCGTATAATATCAAAGAGCTAATTCTTCGCATAAAAGCAATCCTAAAAAGAACAAATCCAACTATCTTAAGTGTCATAGAGTTTAAAGACATTGTGCTAGACATGAGGTCTCGAAAAGTATCTGTTGCAAGAAGAGAGATAGATTTAACTAAGCTGGAGTTTGAGCTTTTAAGAACTCTGATAGAGAATAAAAATAGTGTTTTAAACCGTGAATACTTGTTAGCACATGTCTGGAGGAATGAGACAAGCTATCAAGATAAAACTGTCAATGTTGCAGTAAACCGACTTAAGAGAAAGATAGACCCTAGCGGGGAGAAAGAGTATATCAAGTCTGTATGGGGAGTAGGATATACTATATCATGAGGTTGCATCAGCACTTTATTGCTAACTTTGTTCTTATGTTTGCTTCAACTCTATTTCTGTCTGGGACAGTAAGCTATTTTACCATCAAAGAGATAAGCCTCGGTCAATATAAGCACTCTTTAAAAAATCAGATTGAACTGATAAAATTACAGCTACCGACAGTTACAAGCTTAGATGAATTTGCCCTACATGTACAAAGTAGAACTAACAATAGATTTACCATTATAGACGATGATGGAGTAGTTTTAGCTGAGAGTAACTACGATAAAAAAAATATGGATAACCATAGCTATAGAAAAGAGATAGAGATTGCAAGAGCCCATGAGGAAGGTTATGCAGTACGACACTCCGATACTTTAGATACAACATTTCTATACTTAGCAAGTCAATCGTATGTCGACAATAAACCAGTTTTTATCAGACTCTCAAGAGAGTTGAACTCTATAACGGGTGGTTTTTATAACATGTGGATAAAGCTTACTATCGTATTTGCTCTATCTATATCTTTGGGACTCTATACTCTTTATAAGCTTAGACAAAAGATAGAAAAAGAGATAAAAAAGGTAACAAACACACTAGATGACATATCAAATAAAAACTACAAAACCATAGTAAATGCCTCTTTTGCAGAGGAGTTTTTTGAGATAGAACAACATGTCGACAATCTCTCAAAAAAACTAGAAAAAAGAGAGAAGCAAAAGAGAAAATATACAGCTAAAATCAAACTCATAAGTAAACAAAGAAGTGATATAATCTCTGCAATAAGCCACGAGTTTAAAAATCCAATAGCCTCTGTGATAGGGTATGCTCAAACACTCTTAGATGACCCAAATACAAATGAGAAGATAAGAGAGAGATTTTTAGAGAAAATAGTAAAAAACTCCTATAAAATTTCACAGATGATAGATAGAATCGCTCTTACAACCAAGTTTGAAAACGGGGATTTGGTTCCAAAAATAACAGAGTTTGACCTATATGCTCTAACAAAAGAGCTTGCAAGTAGCTTTCAAGACAAGCACAGTGAAAGAGTCTTTACATGTAAAGGGGAGAGTCTAGTAGTTCGGGCAGATAAAACAATGATAGAGATAGTTATAACAAACCTAATAGACAATGCAGTTAAGTATTCACAAAGTGATATAGAGATAACTCTCAAAAATAGCTCACTTCATGTTGTAGATAGTGGTATAGGTATAGATTCAAAAGAGATGCAGAGTATCACCAAAAAGTTTTATCGCTCTGACACACTCTCATGGGATAACTCTATAGGATTAGGACTAGCCTTAGTCAAATACATACTAAACTTGCACCATACAGACCTAGATATAAAGAGTGAGCTAGGAGTTGGGTCTGAATTCTCCTTTAAGCTACAAGATATGTCCACCAAGTAAGAACTTTTTTATCTTTCTTATACTACCATAGTCTTTTATGAAAAAGGATTGCTATATGAATAACATGGGTGAACCGCGCATTAAGATTTTAGCTATGCCAAAAGATACAAACCCCTCTGGCAATATATTTGGTGGCTGGATAATGTCACAAGTTGATATAGCAGGAGCACTAGCAGCTCGTGATACAGGCGTAAACAGAGTTGTAACAGTAGCAGTCAATGCGATGGAGTTTCACGAACCCATCTTTGTAGGTGATGTCGTAAGCTTCTATGCAAAGATAACTAACATTGGCAACACCTCTGTAAAAACTATGATAGAGGTTACTGCACAGAGAAACCTAGAAGGGGAAAAGCACTGCGTACATGTAACAAGCGCAATGATTACTTATGTCGCAGTTAACAAAGATGGCAAAAAGCAAAAAATAGAACACAATAAGCTTTAGAGGTCTAAAAAAGGAAAAGGAAAAAGGCTAGGGTTAAACCGCATGAATAAAAATTTACAATCTGTCCAACCAAATAGACCAAATATTATAACTACTAAGATTGAAACTATAAGTTTCTATCGCAAAATAAACACAAAGAGAACTGTTATTGATATGATTGGGGGCAAATATGTTCTTGTTGAAAGATTTTATAGTGATGGTTTAGAGGTTTTAGCTGAATTAAAAAGAAAGCTTTCAAACAGATATAAAGACAAAAGTTTTTAAGGACAGCGTGATTTTCGTTCTGCGTTCAAAAAAGCCTCACATAAATTGTTGCTAAAAGTAAAAGACAATAAGCTTCTTGTTAAAAAATGTCCAGATATTGGTTGGCTAGAACTACTATATCCAGATGTATCAGAATTTTATCTCTCCTTCCCTGAGGTGCAAGGAATGAACAGCTCATGGCAGTGGTATAAAAAGGGTATTGAAATTAAAACCTTAAACTTAACTCTTCACCCCTTTTATGGAACATATTTTCCAACACGATTTGATCATTTGAAGCTATTTGATAAATGGTTAAAAAAATATAAAGGATTAAAAGATAAGGCTATAGAAATTGGGGTGGGAAGTGGGGTTTTATCGTTTCAATTGATCCAAAATGGTTTTGAGGATATCTTTGCAACTGATACAAATAAAAATGCAATTATCGGTGTTTTGCAAGAGAGAAAAAGATTGGGGTTTGAAGACAAAATAACACTAAGTCATAGTGATTTGTTTGAAAACTGTGCCGTAAAAGCTGATTTGATTGTTTTTAATCCTCCTTGGTTGCTTGCAAAACATAGACTAGAAGAGGAAATTGATAAGGCTATCTATTATGAAGAGGGGTTATTCCCAAGATTTTTTGATCAAGCACAAAAGCACCTTACTCCAAATGGGAAAATAGTTCTTATATTTTCAAATCTAGCTCAAGTGATTGATGAGCAAAGCACCCATCCAATTATAGAGGAGTTGCGAAACAATAACCGCTTTAGAAAAGAGTTGCACCTTAGGCGTAATGTAAGAGCCTCTTCAAGAAGAACAAAACGCACAGATTCTAGAAGTAATGAAAAAGTGGAACTATGGGTTTTAGCGCCTAAGGTGCGATGATAAGTGCTCAATCGGGCTTAACTTTTACTTAACTATATTTTTTTAGCACTCCTTTATTGATCTTATTTTTTCCATTGGCATATATATTCTCCTCCAAAGCCCTTATCTGTTCATCTACCTCTTTACTAACTCCTCTTAGCTTCAAAAACTCTTTTAGCAAATCTCTATTATTTTTAAATTTTGGTAACTTTAACTCCTGTTTTCTAGTTTTCACAATCAGTAAAGTAAATAAAATTCCAACTAAAAATGCAGCTATTAGTTTAATATAACTTGTTTCGCTCTCAACCAATCTCTCTTGAGGAGGTGAAAGCTGTACTGCTTCTTCGATATCTGCGTTCTTTACATGTATATCTATCGGCTCTGTTTGCTTAGAAACTAGTGTTTGAGTTTTTGCGTCAAAGTAGGTGACAGTTAAAGGCGGTATAGTAAAATCTTGACTTGATGAGATTGAAAATTTTTGAGTAAACTCTCCCTCTATTGTTTGGTCTGTAGCATGACTTGTGATTTGGGGCTTATCGGCAAAAACATTGACTCCTTCTATGTCTAGTTTATATGCCACAATATCATCAAAATTTCCACTTCCTACTATCTTTAGTGTTGCATTTACACCCTTATTTTGCTCAAGATTTTTGGTATCGACTTGTAAGGAAATATCAAAACTACCGTGTAGGTTTGCTCCCTCTAGCTTCTTCACATTTAGAGTAATGCTGTTTGAAAAAACTCTTCTCCACTCTAATTTATTTACAAACATTCTATGCATACTTCTTTGCTTGTTTATCACTCCAACATTGATTTGTGCGGGTGTTATCTCAAAAACTCCACTTTTTTGTGGAAATATAAAAATATTTATCTTATGAACCATAAAATTATCGCTATACTCTGCTCCCTCTTTTTTGCCATCTTTAATCCAAAAGTTCTCAAGCTTTGGAGGAGTAAATCTCAACTCTGCTACATCATAATTTCTATCTCTTTTAAAAATAAACTCAACATGAACTGCTTCAAATTGCATTACATCTGTTTTTTCTACTCTCATCTCAAGCGTAAATGGACTATTTGTAGCATCAGCCTTTTTTACCTCGACTCTTAGAGGTTTTGTTGACTCTTTCTTGCCGTCAACCTCTATCTCAAATGGAGTAATATCAATACTCTTTAGTGGTGCAAAAGTAAAATATTTTTTAATTCGATTTATCCTTTTTCCTCTTGCATACTCTAAGTTTTGCTGTGTTCTAGTCGATACTACCTTATAGCCTGCGATACTAGTAATCTGTGGAAATTTTATGGTTCCTCCTTTCGCACTTAAGATAAGTACAACCTGTTCTCCAGCGACAATACTACTCCTTGATAGGTGTGCCTCAGCTCCAAATAAAGAGGTTACTAAAAAAAATATACTACCAAAAAATCTCATTCTTTTCTCCCTTTTTTAACTCCAGTGGCTTTGTTTTAAACTCTCTACTATCCATCTTATGCTCCCATTTTTTAGCCTCTGCCTCACTTATATTTTTTTGCCCCTCTTGTAGCTTTGCTTGACTCTCTTGCGTATCTTTTTTATCAGACTCTTTTTTGTTTTTACCCTCATCTTTTTTCTTAGATTTTTTCTCCTCATCTTTTTTCTCTTTTTTCTCCTCTTTCTCCTCTTTTTTCTCTTTCTCTTTTTTCTCCTCCTCTTTTGAGTCTTGCTTGTCCTCTTCTTTGTCTTGATCTTTTGAATCTTTACTTTTTTGCTCTTTTTGCATCTTTTTCATAAGCTCTAAATTAGCTCTTGTATCTTCATCTTCTTTTACCTTTAAAGCCTCTTCATAGCTCTCAATTGCCTCATCAATTTTTCCTAATTGTGCATACGAATTGCCGATATTGTGAAGTCTTTTATGCTCATACTCTGTACTGAAACCCTTAATGCTTTGATAAAGTTTTAATGCTTCTTTAAATTTCTCTTGTCGATAAAGCATATTTGCTTGGTTATATTTTGCTTGGTTACTATCTAGTTTAGAGAAGCTTTTTTCAGCCTCATAAAACTCCTGTTTTTCATAGCTCTTTTTTGCCTGATATATATCTAAAAAGTCAAACAGACCAGCACGGCTATCGAGTGGTGCGATAAACAAAACCAATAAAAATGGTAGTCTAGCATGGTTAAAAGCAAAAAATATCAAAAGCAGTCCTAATGCTAAAGGATAGTAAAAAAGCTCTTTTGCCCCCTCAAGACTATCCCTTTTTACCTCTTTTATCTCAACAGACTTTTTAATCTCCTCAACAAGCCAATCTATCTTAGTTAGCTCTCCTGAGGAGCTTAAAAATGCTCCACCATCTAATATACTCATCAAAGAGTCATCTCTTTTTGAAACTACGATATTTCCATCTCTATCTGTGATAAATCCACCACTTCTATCACTTAGTGTACTACCTTTTTTTGTACCAATACTGAGCACATGCAGGGTAATATTCTTTTGCTTAATATACTCATCAATCTTCTCTAAATCTCTTCCATCTGCTCCATCAGTAACCAAAAGAAGAGTTTTTTTTCCCTCGTCTATTGACTCAAAAATTTTATTGGTGGCTTTTAAGGCTGAGAGAATTTGACTCCCTCTTGAACTCAATGAGTCTGTATCTAGATTTGATAAAAGAAACTCTATGCTTTTAAAGTCATTACTAAAAGGGGAGACTAAAAAAGCATCATTTGTGTAGGCAATTATAGCTATATTTGCCTCGGGGACTCCATCCATAACTAGACCGATAGCTTTTTTTGAAAACCTTAATCTGTTTGGAAAAATATCCTCTGCTTTCATTGATTTTGAAATATCTAGTGCAATAGCAAGATTAAAACTCTTCACATCAATCTCCTGCTTATCTTGTGAAAGCACTATAGGACGAGCTAGAGCAATAACCATCAAAACAAAAGAGGCAATAAGAAGAAAGAATTTTAAATTAATGGCTCCAAATCTACCAAATTGCAGTTTATTTAGTATATCCTTAGAGAAAATTTGCTCCACTTTTGAGGATTTTTTTGCACTATAGAAAAACAAAATCAATAAAAGCAACACCAAAAACCAAGGGTATGCAAAAGTCATCTTTTAGCTCCTCTAGCATGTAGAAGTATGTAACCAAACAGAGATATTAGTGATAATCCTAGTGGGTACATGTAGAGATAATTATTGCTAAATTCAGCTCTTGCCGCTAGTTCACTTTTTTGCAACCTATCTATATGAGCATATATTCTTTGTAGGCTTTTAGAGTCTCTTGCACTAAAAAACTCTCCTTCGCTTCTTTGAGCGATTGTCCTTAAGGCTTTCTCATCATAATCTCCATGTCGACCTACACCGACCGTAAAAACTCTTATTTGCTCATCCTCAACAACCCGTAAAGCTACCTCAAGAGGAATCTCACCAGCTGTATTAAATCCATCGGTTAAGAGTATAACAATCCTCTCTTTTGCATTAGAGTTTCTAAGTAGTCTTGCTGCAAGAAATAGTGCATCATTCATAGCAGTTCCACTTCCTGCAACTCCTCTTTTAAGACCTCTAAGTAGCGATGCTGTACTTTTATAGTCAAAGCTAAGAGGTGATGCCACATAGGCAAAATCACCAAAAACTATGATACCTACATGGTCGCTTGTTCTTTGTTTTATATACTCTCCCGCTCTTTGTTTTGCAATACTTAGCTTATTGCTAACGCCACCTTGAGAGTCTATTATGCGACCCTTGCTCATAGAATCGCTAACATCCATAAGCAAGATAACAGCATGAGCAGGTCTTGTCGCACTCTTCTCATCTTTTATTATGGGTGATGCTAGTGCAACTATAAGAGCTATGATACTTATCCACTTAAGAGCATCTTTGGCATAGTTTCTCTTTACATGTAGAGATATTTTAAAGAAATTTGACATGTACATGTAGGCACTTTTACTCTTGCATATAAAAGCACATATAATAAACATGGGTATGAGCAAAATAACAAAAGGATACTCAAATTCCATCTAAAAACCCTTTTATCTTCACTATATCCTCACTACTAAAATCTACTACTTCTCTTCTATATTTATACTTTTGGAGATACTCAAACTCCTCATTACTTAAAACTTTTCCATACTTTGTTAGTTTATAAGAGGCTATTTTACTATCACTTAAATCCAAATTTTTTAACTCTTTTTTTGCTATTTTTATAGCAGTATCTGTCCTATTATCGATTTTTTTAAAAAGTAGATACAAGAGAGCTAAAGAGGCAATAATGATAGACATAAGAAGGTATAAAGAGTAGTCATCTATACTCATCAGCCCTTTTATATCTCTTAGCCCCCCCACTCTACTAGCCTCACTCCACAATCTTTAAGAGTGTTAGCGAACTTCAAATCAGCCTTTTTTAACTCTTTTTTATATCTTTTTATACTGCTTGAATTAAAAACCACTTCACTCTTCTCCCCACTACTAGGATCTATAACGCTAAGCTCTCCAATGCTAGCTGGGTTTAGCTCAAAGCTATCTCTAACTCTCACAACAACTACCTCATGTTTTCTGCTAAGTGATTTTAGTTTTGGTAGCTCTAAGAAGTCTCCAACTATAAATAGATATGAGCGTTTTTTTATCTTTTTTAGAGCATATTCAATTAAATTGTCATAATCAATAGTTCTGTTTAAAACATCAACTTGAAGAACTTTTTGAACTGCACTTATAACCCCACTCTCTTTTTTAGTCGGCTTTGTTCTCTCTAGTAGTTTGTCGCTAAAAAGTGAGAGTGTAAACCTGTCTGAGTTTTTTACCGCACTAATTCCAAGAGCTGAGACAATCTGTGCCATTTTCTCTTGTTTAAGCTCTTTTGTTCCAAAAAATAGACTCCCACTCATAAGAGCTATCACCTCTACATTGACCTCTCTGCTCTCATAGAAACTTCTTAGATACAACTCACCTGTTTTTGCAGTTGCAAATGGATCAACTCTACGAATATTTTCACCATACTCATAGGGTCTTATCTTTGCAAAGTCATACCCATCACCCACCTGCTTTGAATTATGCTCGCCTAGAAGCTCGCCATAGATATATTTCTTACTCTTTGCAACTATCCTTTTGAGCTCAATCATGGCATAGGTAGTACTTCAATGATTTTATCGAGTATTTCATCCGTTGTTATGTCGTCCGCTTCTGCTTCATAGCCTAAGATAATCCTATGACGCAAAACCTCTTTAGAGACAAATATAACATCAACTGGCGTAACATAATCTCTCTCATTTAAGAGTGCATAAGCTCTACTTGCCTTATGCAAATCTATAGTTCCTCTAGGACTCGCTCCAAACCTTATAAAGTGCTTTATCTCTTCAAGTCCATAGTTTTCAGGATAGCGAGTAGCAAAAACTATATCCGCCATATACTCCTCAATCTGCTCATCTACATGTATACTATTGAGCTTTATCTTCATATCCTCAAGCTCATCCGCACTCATGACTTTTTCTATTTTAATAGTCGATTTGTAAGCCGCCCTCCTTGCTATCTCTATCTCCTCTTTTTTTGTGTTATAACTCACATTTATCTTCATCATAAATCGGTCTAGTTGTGCTTCAGGAAGAGAGTAAGTTCCTTCAGATTCAAGTGGATTTTGAGTAGCTAAAACAAAAAATGGATAGGGAAGCTTAAGTGAGTTTTCACCAATAGTTACCTGTCTCTCTTGCATCGCTTCAAGCAAAGCAGACTGTACTTTTGCTGGAGCTCTATTTATCTCATCAGCCAAAAGTAGGTTTGTAAATACAGGGCCCTGTTTTATCTCAAACTGACTCTCTTTTGGGTTGTAGATTTGTGCTCCAACGATATCTGAAGGTAACAGATCTGGAGTAAATTGAACTCTTCCAAACTCTAATCCAACTGTTTTTGCCAAAGTATTTATAATTGTAGTTTTTGCAAGCCCAGGAACACCCTCAAGAAGTACATGCCCCTCACAAATAAGTGCCACTAAAAGCGAATCAACAACCGAGCTTTGCCCAACTATGAGTTTTGAGATTTCATCTTTTACAATCTGTAGTTTTTTATCCATAATTTTCCTTAAAAAGAAAAATTATAACAAAAATAGGTAAATAAAAGTTTAAAGATACCCTAAAGTGTATTGAAATTCTTACCTGCAAACCTCACTAAAGCACTCCCCCAAGTAAATCCACCACCAAATGCATCTAACAGCATCAAGTCGCCATATTTAACTCTGCCACTCTCATACATCTCATTCATAGCCATAGGAATTGAAGCTGAAGAGGTGTTTCCATGTTTTGATACCGTAAGAGCAGTTTTCTCTAGTGGAAAATTTAACTTAGCACGAACCGCTTCAATTATACGATAGTTTGCTTGATGAGGTATAAACATATCAACCTCACTAGCATCAATCCTATTTTTTTTCAAAATCTCAACTACATCACTTGTGAGAGTTTTAATTGCAACTTTAAAGACTTCATTTCCTGACATCTGCATGTATTGGAGCTTTTGATTGACATTGTCCGCTCTTATGGGATTTTTTGAGCCACAGCCAGGAGTGATAAGAAGATCTGAATAGCTGCCGTCCGAACTTGCTAACACATCGACAATAGCCTCATTTTTTTCAAAAGTCTTCCCTATGATAGCCGCTCCAGCACCATCTCCAAAAAGTATACAAGTTGAGCGATCTTCATAGTCCATTATACTGCTAGTCTTCTCAGCTCCAATGATGAGTATATTTTTTTTTGCACCTGACTCTATAAATGCTTTTGCTAGAGATATAAGATATATAAAACCTGTGCAAGCTGCACTTATGTCAAATGCCATTATATTTTTGATACCTAGTTTTTTTGAAATCATAGTCGCGGTTGAGGGCATTGTTAGGTAGTCAGGACTCAAAGTTGCACAAACAATCATGTCTATATCATCTCTACTTATATCTGCTCTTTGTATCGCTTGAAGTGCTGCTCTATATCCAAGATCACTTGTAGCTTCATCACTGCTTGCAACTCTTCTCTCTTTTATGCCTGTTCGCTTAGTTATCCACTCATCAGTAGTGTCTACCATCTTCTCTAAATCTTGATTTGTCAAAATATCTTTAGGCAGATAGCTTCCTATGGACTTAAGCGATGCATACAAAAAATATCCTTTAGTTTTCTAGTTTAGATAACCCTATCTGGATATCTTCATTTATGTTTGAGTTTGAAAATGTTATAGCTTGAAATATTGCATTTTTAACAGCTTTTGCATTACTCTTCCCATGTCCTATGATAACACACCCCTTTATGCCTAAAAGTGGCGCTCCACCATACTCTGCATAATCAACTTGCTTTTTTAGGCTTCCAAATACTCTTCTCATCAAGAGTGCTCCGGCTATCGCTAGTGGAGATTTTCTAATATTGTTTCTTATGATTTTCCTTATAGACTCAGCAACACCTTCACTTGTTTTAAGAAGTATATTGCCAACAAAACCATCACAAACAATAACATTTACTACACCAGAAAAAATATCATTTCCCTCTATGTTGCCGTAAAAGCTATCCATGCCTTCAAGTAGCTCATAGGCTCTTCTTGTTACTTCATTGCCTTTACTCTTCTCTTCTCCATTTGAAAGAAGACCAACTTTTGGATTTTGTACTCTTAACACATCTCTTGCATAAGTTTCACCCATAACAGCAAACTGCACTAAGTGCTCAGCCTTACAATCTACATTGGCTCCAACATCTAAAACTAGAGAGGGAGTTCCTGTAGGTTTTGGCATAAGAGTTGCAATTGCAGGTCTCAAAACACCATCTAATCGACCAATTTTTAGTGTTGCTAAGCTCATTGTAGCCCCACTGTGACCAACCGAAACTACTGCATCAGCCTCTTTTAGGCGAACTAAATCAACTGCTTTATATATGGATGTCTCTTTTCTTTTGAGTGCATCAGTAGCACTATCACTCATGCCTAAAACATCACTAGCTTCCACAAATGAAACTCTCTTTAAAAACCTAGCTGGTATAAGTGGTTTTAACTCTTCAGATTTTCCCACTAAGATAGCTTTAAACTCTCTTTGTCTAAGAGCTTTAATAGTGCCACTTATGATAGGAGCTGGGCCAAAGTCACCACCCATGGCATCTATTGCTACAGCTACCATTTAGCTTTTGTATTCACCTGTTGTTTTATTTACACGGTGAGGCATTCTCCATGTTCCATCACTATCTTTTACTGGTACTGGTAATGTTACTTTATAGTGTGTTCTTCTTTTTGCCGCTCTTGTTTTACTTACGCGTCTCTTAGGTACTGCCATAATATTTCCTTCTGTTTAATTGTTTTCTT
>CAZXOZ010000022.1:0-17375 GCA_964642805.1 uncultured Sulfurospirillum sp.
TCTATTAAAGCATTGACTGAATCTACACTTTTAGAAAATAGTTTTTGTTCACTTAGATTTAGTGGCAACTCTACTATCTTCTCAATACCATTTGCACCTAAGACTACAGGAACTCCATTGACAGTGTCTTTGTATCCATACTCACCATCTAAAAGTGTTGCACATGGAAAAATCGCATGCATGTCTCCTAAGATAGCTTCTATCATCTTAACAGTGCTATTTGCAGGAGCATAGTAGGCTGATGTTCCCATGTAGTTAACAATCTGAGCTCCACCATGTCTTGTTTTGTCTATGATGTCCTCTATCTCCATGCTACTTAAAAGATCGGTTAAAGCGACTCCATTGACTGAAGAGTATCTTGGAAGCGGAACCATATCATCCCCATGTCCACCCATGACACTAGCCGTTACTTGACCATATCCAAAGCCTAGTTTTCTTGAGATTAAAGTCTCCATCCTAGAGCTATCTAAAATCCCAGCCATTCCTACGACTTGGTTTCTTGAATACCCTCCAACCTTAAGTGCTGTATAGACAATAGCATCCAAAGGGTTTGTTACTGTTATAATGATAGCTTCATTTGCATGTTTTACCACCTGCTCCACTACCTGTTTCATAATTTTTGCATTCATAAAAAGAAGGTCATCACGACTCATGCCAGCTTTTCTTGGAGCTCCTGCTGTAATTACAACTATATCACTACCCTCTATCAAACCATAATCACTCGAAGCATAGATTAGAGTATGGCTGCCCTCAGGAGAGGTGGCTTGTGCTATATCTAAGGCTTTTCCTTTGGCTAGTCCCTCAATCAAATCAATCATAACAATCTCGCGACAACTCTTTCTCATCGCAAGCCAATAACAGATAGTTGCTCCAACATTTCCTGCACCAACTATAGAGACTTTTTTTGATTGTAACAAATGAAACTCCTCTTGCTTGTGTAACTTAGTATCTAAAACTATATAAACTTAACTCTTAAATCTCTTTTAAATTATCGTTTTATTTTTTAAATAGTATAAAGTGTGTAAAAAAAACTTTATTTAAAATTAAAAATTGAAGAAAATGGTTGTTTTTTATCTATCTCTTAGTTTATCTATATTTTTTAGGTGCTGCTTATAGCTCCTCGAAAAGAGATGTCCGCCCTCTCTTGATTTCACAAAATAGAGGTATTCGGTCTTTCTAGGAAAAATCGCGGCAAGTATGGCATCTTGACTCATACTACTCACAGGATATGGTGGTAATCCTCTATGTTTATATGTGTTATATCTACTCATATCCTCTCTTATTCTTTGGGGGGTAACTTTGATACGAGAGTATTTTCCATAGTTTAAAGTTCCATCCATCTGTAGCTTCATCCCAATTTTTAGACGATTGTAGATTACTGATGAGACTAACGGCATCTCCTCTTTGTCTGCGGCCTCTTTTTCGATGATTGAAGCTATGACTAAATATCTATGCCATCTAGCTACATCAAACTCGCCAAAAATCTTCATAGAATTTTGCTTGTGCCTCTCTTTGGCATAGTTAATGAGGTAGAGTATGATGTGTCGCTCGCCTATCCCTATAGGTATATGGTATGTTTCAGGAATGATAAAGCCATCTCGAATAGGAGAGTACTTCAAATAGTATTTCATGAGTTTATCATATGAGAGGTCAAACTCATTAGATATTTGGTATAAAAATATATCTACAGTCTCGCCAGGAATAAGAGTTTTAGAGTTCATAGCCGCTTTTGAAGTTGCTATCTTTTTTAAAAAATCTGCTCGACTAAGTCTCGTCTGCCCAATATCAATCCAGCCAGACTGAGGACGGCCTATAAAAAAAAGCATATATTTGTCTACACTAGGCGACAAGTAGAACTCTTTTTGCTCCAAATATGATATAATCTGAGCAATTGAGCCTTGCGGAATATAGACAACTTTTGTAGTGTTTATAGGTCTTGAAAGATAAAAAATAAGAGAAAATATGATAATAAATATGGCATCGCATACTATAAAAACTCTTTGGAGTATCTTTTTATTCATTTTTCTATTTATCACTTTTCTATTTATTTTTTTAACAAATGGCATAAGAGTAGAAAGCCTTGAGCTTCCAAAAGTTAAAATTTCACAATTGTACATAAAGTTAGATAAAAAACTTATTGTCTATATTGATACACTAGTTATTGATTCACAAGACGAAAATAAAAGCTCACTTAAGGAGATACATAGCTTTACTAGCAAGCTACCACTTCTGCATGCACTTTTTAAAAAAATCTCTATACAAAGTATTGTATATAACAATAAAACTATAGATTTTTTATATAAAGATAAAGTTTTTCATGTAGATAGTGATCTGCTTACTATTGATGCTAAAATACAAGATGCTGGAGATTTTTTAGAGATTGATATAAAACAAATGAGCTTAAAGGATTTTCAAGTAGATATAAAAGGTGATTTAAAAGCGGATTTAAGAGGGAATATATTTAGTTTCAACGGAGAGTTTGAAACTTTTAATATAGATGGAGGGATAGAGTTAAAGGTTGAAAAGAAAAAACTATTCTATAGAATTCATACAGAAAAATTTGAATCACTTAAGCCTTTTATGGATTCGCTTTTAGAAAAAATAGAGCTTCACCCAATTATGTCCTCTTGGATATACAAAAAGATAGTAGCAAAAGAGTATCAAGTACATAACTTAGAGGGTAAGTTTGATTTAAATACCCTCAATTTCTATCCGTATCTTATGAAGGCAAAAGCGACTGCTAAAAATGTAGCGATAGAGTTTAGCAAGGATGCACCATCAGTATTTGTAGATGAGCTTGATATAATCTTAGAGAATAATCAGCTTATTTTTGATATAAAAAAAGCTGATTATCAAGGTAAAGATGTCTCAAATAGCGAGATTCACATATACAACTTGATGACAACAGGGTCTGGTGTTGTTGTAAATATCATTACAAACACAATCTTAGATGACTCAATTCACTATATACTTCATGCTTTCGATATAGATATTCCTATCACGCAAACATCAGGAAAAACCAAAGCAAATGTTAGACTTGATATAGGGTTTCATCCTATTGGCTTTAAAAGCTATACTGGACGATTTAAAGTAAGTGATGCAGATATCACTCTAGCAGGAGTGGCGATGCACTCAAAAAAAGGCTTAATAGAGCTAGACAATGGTATGATTTATCTTAAAGATGTAAACCTAAAGTATAGCAATATTTTTGACATAGACACATCTGGAGATCTCAACCTAACTACTGGAGTCTATAAAAGTAGCAACAAAATTAACTCTCTACATGTAAGCTTTAATGAGCTTACTCTTCTTGATATAGAGAACTTTAATACTACAGCAACAATGCAAATTGATGACAACAAAACAACTATCTATATAGACAGTCTCAAAACAGAGTTAAAGTTTCTCTCAAACAACAACATAATCTCAGTTGAAAAACTAAATCTTATCTATCCCTACTCCCCCTTTATGAAAGATATTGGTATAAAAAATGGCATACTAAAGATAGATACTTTGGATTTTCAAAACTATGAGGTAGTAGCAAATCTAAAAAATTTAAACTTACCATTAAGACAAAATGGCAACAAAATAGAAGAGCTTGATTTAAAAATAGAAATCAATGAAGAAATTGTAGAGGCTATATCGTCTGATAAAAAGATAAAATTCACCAATCTTGGCGGTAAAAAACTCACTATAAAAGATATAGATGTAGCCTTTGACTTCTCAAAACAGCAAGAGCCTACTGATATGGGTCAAATGACTATTGTTGGTATAAACTCAAATATCATAGATACAAGCTCAACTCTTAAAATCTTAAGTCATAACTTTTCACTCCAACTTGATGGCAAAAATAGCTTTTTTAATAGCAGACTCTTTCCTCAAACTGTCTTCATAGAGCAGACTAAACAAACACTCCTGCTTGAGGGTAAAAACTTAACTAGCATGTTTATCAATACTCTACTTGCAAGAGAGATTTTTGAGAATGGTGTATTTGAGTTTTATGCTGATGGAAAAAGTGGCAGAGACTTAGATGGCACTTTTAAGATTAATGACACCACTATAAAAGGTATGATATTTTACAACAACTTGATGGCTTTTATGCACACCATCCCATCTTTAATCACATTTCAAAATCCTGGTTTTAATGAAGATGGCTTTCAGGTTACTAGTGGTTTTGTAGAGTTTTCAAGAGATGAGGATATCCTAACTATAGATAAATTAAGCCTGAAAGGTAAGAGTGCTGATGTTTTAGGTAGCGGAACAGTTAATTTAAAAACCAATACATTTGATATAAATTTACAAATAAGTGTTTTAAAAAATCTAGCTACCATAATAGATGTCATCCCGATAGTCAACTACATCCTCCTAGGAGAAGATGGGAGAGTCTACACAAATATCAAAGCAACAGGCACACTAGAGAAGCCAAAAATGAAAACTTATGCTATTCAAGACACCCTTCTTACTCCACTAGAAATTATACAAAGAGTATTAGAAACCCCTTTTAGAATTCTTAAGTAGCCTTCTGTTTTTTATCCAACTAGTAAACTTTGACAAAACTAGATAGAATTTTGACTTGTTGCTACTGCTTTGCTTGCTCAAATACTCTACTATGTCATAATTTCCAAATATAGATGCAAACATAATTGGTGTTGCTCCCATGCCATTGTTTTCAAATATATTTGCTCCTGCTCTTACTAGTATCTTTGCAATGCCTAGATAACCTTTGAAACAAACCCCTGCAAGCGGGGTTTGTCCTCTATCATTTTTTTTATCTACCAAGGCACCTCTTTCTATAAGCATTTGAGTTGTCTGCTCGTTGCCATTATATGAAGCGAGCATTAAAAGGGTGTTCCCTTTTTGGTCGCTTAGATTTATAGGCATTTTTGCCTCAATCATCAGCTCCAACTCTTGCATATTTCCATATCTTGCATAGTTTAGAGCTATCATCTGTAGCTCTAAATATCTGCTTTTTTCCTCAATAGAAACTTCCATCTTAAACCCCTAGAGCTTTTTTTACACCCAATCCATACTGTGGGTCAACTTTTTCAAAAAGAGCCAACTGTCGCTCTACAATAAAAGAGGGGACACCATCCATAGCTTCTGCAATATTTTGAAATAGTTGATTTTTCTGATCATAACTCATCAAGTCAAACAGTGCTTTTGGTTGTGAAAAATCATCATTTCCATCTCTATGGTCATATCTTTTAGCAACACTTCCAACCTCAAGTGATGGCTCCATAAACTCCTCATCTTGCTCAAAACCACCAAAACTATTTGGCTCATAATATGCATCTAATACATCTTTTTTTTCGTAATTCATAGAGCCATCAAGATGATAAGTGTTTGGATTATTTATCGGTCTATTGACTGGAAGCGATTCATAGTGTGTTCCGACTCTGTAGCGGTGAGCATCAGGGTATGAAAATATCCTTGCTTGTAGCATTTTATCTGGAGAAAAACCGATACCACGAACTATATTTGATGGACTAAATGATGCTTGTTCAACTTCATTGAAGTAACTCTTTGGATTTTCATTTAGCACCATTTCACCTACTTCAATCATAGGGTAGTCTACATGTGACCAAACTTTTGTCAAATCAAAAGGGTTAAATGAGCAGTTTTTCGCCTGCTCTTCACTCATGATTTGGATTTGAAAATCCCACTTTGGAAAATCTTTTCTCTCTATACTCTCAAATAGATCTCTTTGTGAACTCTCTCTATCTTTTGCTACAATCTGTTCAGCCTCTTTATTGGTTAATGTCTCTATGCCTTGTTGTGTTTTAAAGTGAAACTTAACCCAAAATCGCTCATTTTTATCATTGACTAAACTATAAGTGTGTGAGCCATATCCATTGATATGTCTGTAACTACATGGAATTCCTCTATCTGACATAAGGATAGTTACCTGATGAAGACTCTCTGGTGAAAGCGACCAAAAGTCCCATGCAGCAGTACTGCTTCTTAGGTTGGTTTGTGGGTGTCTTTTTTGAGTATGTATAAAATCAGGAAACTTCTGTGGGTCTCTGATGAAAAAAACAGGGGTATTATTTCCAACTAAATCCCAGTTCCCCTCTTTTGTATAAAACTTCATAGCAAATCCACGCACATCTCTCTCTGTGTCCGCTGCACCCTTCTCTCCTGCAACAGTTGAAAATCTAAGCAAAAGTCTAGTTTTTTCACCTTTTTGCAAGACTTTTGCTTTTGTGTATTGTGATATATCACTCCTTATAACTAGCTCACCATAAGCACCACTACCCTTTGCATGCACCACTCTCTCAGGAATCCTCTCTCTATTTTGGTGAGCAAGTTTTTCCCATCAACTGATAGTCTTGCATCAACACAGGCCCTCTCTCTCCTGCTGTAATTGAGTTTTGATTATCATATATAGTATTACCGCCTGTTGTTGTCATCCTCTTGTTCATTATATCTCCTCATATAAATTTTAAATGCTAATTTTTAGCAACTAATAATCTATTGTATTTAATATAATCTTATTTTATACTTAAAAAAGCTATTATTCTCCTTTTTAAGCCTTTTTGATAGACAGAGCTAACAAAACCCAAGCAACTATAAAAGCTGTGCCACCTATTGGAGTAGCAGCTCCAAACAACTTTATACCAGTCAGTGCCAAAATATAGAGACTTCCAGAAAAGATGACTGTACCAAAAATCATAGTATACCCAGATACTTTAACCCACTTTGAGTCACTAAAGCTTGCCACAAAAGCAACACAGAAAAGACCAAATGCATGATAAAACTGATACTCAAGTCCTGTGTGATACACAACTAACATCTCTTGTGATAACATGCCTTTTAGAGTATGTGCTCCAAGTGCTCCAAGCACAACTGCTATCGCCATAACTATCGCACCATAAAGTGCAAAATCTTTTACTGTCTCATTCATCTCAATCCTTTTTAATTTGTTTTTTGTCCATCTCTAGCGGCTGAAAGTCTACCCTGCAAAGAGATGCTAATACTGTTTTTAAACAGGCCTCCATAGAGTGTTTCTCTATTAATCTGCTCATAAGCTTCACACAATCCTAACTCTAATTTTACCATATTTTTTAAAATTTTTAGTATATGTGTTGCACTATTTGGACCTACATGTGTTGGAGCCTCACTTCCTGATGTAAAGTGCCTATGTATCCTCTTTATAAGCTTTTCATTTCTTACCTCAATAAATACTGACTCTAATGGAGCCTTGAAGAACATAACAACATTTTTAATATTGATAGAAGTATAAGCGGTATCTAGTCCATATACCTTTCTTGAATACGAATCAAAAAAATATAGCCGCTTATTGAAATTTTCATGAAAACTATCAATCATCAGCTCCAAAATTTGAATTTTTTGCTCCTTGGTGTAAAAATTACCTATCTGTGAAAAACAGAAGTTTAAAAGTGAGTTTATACTATACCACTCTGTCGTCTCAAAAGAGTGTGATAGCATCATAGAAGTTCTCTTTTTTTTAAAACTCTCTATCTCTAAACTACTCTTTGTTCTATAAACTCTTGGAACTGTAGTGTCTCGATACATGGGGCCTGGAAACTGTGGCTGGATAACAAATCTCTGCTTATCCTCATGTTTAAGTATATACTTAAGTCCACCTAAGTAACCCTCATCTATTATCCTTATTTCCTCCTTGGGGACTTTTGATAGAAGTTCTAAAAATCCACTATTTTGACAATCTTTATCCCATATAGAAGCGGGGTATCTAAAAAATGTTGAGATTTTATCCAAAACTTCACTATTTGGCTCCTTGTCTGCAGCTCTATCTATCCACGCCGTAACAGTTCGTCTATCTTTACCAATAATCTTTGCAAACTTTGATATGCTAAGTTCTGAGTGCTTATATATCTCTACGATTTTTTCGATAGTTTTCATTTAATGGTCTCCTTTCTACTAGAGCAAAACCTTGCGGTCGTGTTGGTAGCTGATAAAACATTGAGCAGTTTTCATCTTTTTTTGACTTTAACTTACAATTTTATAGAATAATTGTACAAAAATTGTACAAAAAAAGCAAATTGTACAAAAATTGTGAAAAAAATATAATTTTTGTACTCTTCATTTTTTTTATTAAGCTGTATAATATATAACTTAAATTAAGGAGATTTTAATGAGTGCAATATACGATAAAATCTATGCAGAATCTATCAAAAATCCTGAAAAATTTTGGGCAGAGGCTGCTACAAAAGTTCACTGGTATCACAAGTGGGATAAGGTCTTAGATGTAGTCAATGGTCACTATAGGTGGTTCGTTGGTGGGTGTATGAATACTTGTTACAATGCTTTAGATCTACATATCGACAATGGTCGAGGCGACCAAGCTGCACTCATCTATGACTCTCCTGTTACTGATACTAAAAAAATCTATACATACAAAGAGTTAAGAGACAAAGTAGCAAAAACTGCTGGTATGCTCGTCAACAAAGGTGTTGTGAAGGGCGATAGAGTAGTTATCTATATGCCTATGATTCCTGAAGCTGTTATCGCTATGCTTGCTTGTGCTAGAGTTGGGGCGATTCACTCTGTAGTATTTGGTGGATTTGCTGCGAGTGAGCTTGCGATTAGGATTGATGATGCAAAGCCTAGAGTTATTATGAGTGCAAGCTGCGGTATAGAGGTAAGCAAAATAATCCACTACAAGCCACTACTAGATGAAGCTATCAAAAAAGCAACTCATAAACCTACAACCTGCTTCATCTACCAAAGAGCACAAAAAAGAGCGGATATGCTTCCTTGGAGAGATGTTGATTGGGCTGAAGAGGAGGAGAAAACAAACCCTGTTGAGTGTGTTCCTGTTGATGCGATTGACCCGCTCTATATACTCTACACTTCAGGAACTACTGGGAAGCCAAAAGGAGTTATCAGGAGTAATGGCGGACACTCAGTAGCTATGAAGTGGTCTATGGACAACATATATAATGCAAAACCTGGTGATGTTTTTTGGGCAGCTAGTGATGTTGGATGGGTTGTTGGACACTCATATATAGTCTATGCTCCACTACTTCATGGTTGTACTACGATAGTTTATGAGGGGAAACCTGTACGAACTCCTAATCCAGGGGCTTTTTGGAGAGCTTGTGAGGAGCATAAGGTCAATATACTCTTTTCAGCCCCGACTGCTTTTAGGGCTATCAGAAGAGAGGATCCAGATGGAGAGTGGGCTAAAAAGTATGACTTAAGTAGTTTAAATCTAATATTTATGGCTGGAGAAAGATGTGATTCTCCTACACTAGAGTGGACCCAAAAGATAACAGGTAAACAGGTAATTGACCACTGGTGGCAGACAGAGACTGGTTGGGCTATTGTTGGAAATCCAATGGGTTTAGACCCTATGAAGGTTAAATCTGGTTCACCTACAAAGCCGATGCCTGGTTTCGATTTAAGAGTTTTAGACACTGAGGGCAAAGAGTGCAAGGCTGGAAAACTTGGAAACTTAGTCCTTAAACTCCCTCTTCCTCCGAGCTGTTTGATGGGAATTTGGAATGATGATGCAAGATATAAGCGCTCATACCTAGATTTCTACAAAGGCTACTATCTCACTGGAGATTCTGGCTATATAGACAAAGATGGTTATGTTTGGGTTATGGGTCGAATGGATGGTGTTATCAATGTTGCAGGGCACCGCCTCTCAACTGGAGAGATGGAAGAGGTTGTGGCAAAACACCCTGATGTAGCAGAGTGTGCTATTATAGGTGTTGATGATGCACTCAAGGGTGAAACTCCCATGGGATTTGTTGTTCTAAAAGATGGGATAGAGAGAGATAATCAGTCTGTTGTAGATGGTGTAATTCAACTTGTTCGTGATGAGATTGGAGCAGTTGCTAGTTTTAGAATTGCAACAGTAGTAAAAAGGCTTCCAAAAACAAGAAGTGGAAAAATACTAAGAGGCACTATGAGAGATATAGCAGACGGAAAAAAATGGAATATGCCTTCAACCATAGAGGATGAAAGCGTTCTTCCAGAAATTCAAGAAGATATAAAAACTCTCGGATACCCAAAAACAAAGGATTCAAAATGATAAAAAGTGCTGGTAAAAAATTTAGAGAAGCTCTAGTAGAGCAGAGTCCACTACAGATACTAGGTGTCATAAATGCTTACAGCGCTATACAGGCCGAAAGAGCAGGAGCAAAAGCTCTCTATCTTTCAGGTGCAGGTGTTGCAAATGCGAGCTATGGGCTTCCTGATCTTGGTATGACTATGCTTGAAGATGTTTGTATAGATATAAGGCGTATTACTGGTCGCTCCAACCTACCTCTCTTAGTAGATGCAGATACTGGCTGGGGTGGAGCTTTTAATATAGCTAGAACTGTAAGAGAGATGACAAATGCAGGAGCAGCAGGATTTCACATAGAGGATCAAGTAGCTCAAAAGAGATGTGGTCATAGACCAAATAAAGAGCTTGTAAGTATTGATGAGATGTGCGACAGAATCAAGGCTGCAGTTGATGCAAAAAGTGATCTTGATTTTGTTATCATAGCTAGAACTGATGCACATGCAAGTGAAGGACAAGCTTCAGCACTAAAACGAGCCAATGCTTATGTTGAGGCTGGGGCTGATATGATATTTGCAGAAGCAATTCATACACTCAAAGAGTATGAGGACTTTACAGATAAGATAAAAGTACCTGTTTTAGCCAATATAACTGAGTTTGGAAAAACCCCTATGTTTACAGTTGAAGAGTTAGCTAGTGTTGGTATAAGTATGGTTTTATATCCTCTTTCTGGCTTTAGAGCTATGAATAAAGGAGCTCTTACAGTTTTTGAAACTATTTTAAATACTGGAACTCAAAGCAGTGTGCTTGATATAATGCAAACAAGAGCGGAACTTTATGATATGTTAGACTACCACTCATATGAAAACAAGCTTGATTCACTTTTTTCAAAGGAGAAAAAATGAATACTAAAACTAAATCTGGATTTAAACCTAAAAAATCAGTAGCTCTCTCAGGAACAACAGCGGGAAATACTGCGATTTGTACAGTAGGTCTTACTGGCAATGATTTACACTACCGTGGTTATGATATATTGGAGTTCGCTACACAAGCTGAGTTTGAAGAGATTGCTTACTTGATAATTTATGAAAAACTACCAAACAAAGCGGAGCTTAAAGCGTATAAAACAAAGCTAAAATCCTATAGAGAACTACCTAACTGCGTTAAAACCATATTGGAACAACTACCTAAAGAGACACATCCTATGGATGTAATGCGAACAGGTTGCTCTGCAATAGGGTGTATAGAGCCTGAGGATGAGAGTCATCCAAAAGATAAAGCACAAGATATAACCGATAGACTAATTGCGTCATTTGGCTCAATGCTACTCTACTGGTATCACTACACACACAACGATAAAAAGATAGAACTACAGAGCGATGATGACACTATTGCTGAACACTTTTTACACCTACTTCATGGGAAAAAGCCTAAGAGTTCATGGGTAAAAGCTATGCATATATCTCTGATTCTCTATGCTGAACATGAGTTTAATGCTTCAACTTTTGCTGCACGAGTTATTGCTGGAACAGAGTCAGACATGCACTCCGCTATTACTGGGGCTATTGGAGCATTGAGAGGACCAAAACATGGTGGTGCAAATGAGGCATCTTTTAGAATTCAAGCTCGTTATAGCTCAGCTGACGAGGCTGAGAAGGATATAAAAGAGAGAATGGCAAAAAAGGAGATTATAATTGGTTTTGGTCACCCTGTATATACTTTGAGTGACCCAAGAAATGTAGTTATAAAAAAAGTTGCTAAAACACTATCAGATGAAAATGGCGATACACTCATGTATGATGTTGCAGAGCGTATAGAGTC
Source organism: uncultured Sulfurospirillum sp. (assembly GCA_964642805.1). Lineage (GTDB taxonomy): Bacteria > Campylobacterota > Campylobacteria > Campylobacterales > Sulfurospirillaceae > Sulfurospirillum_A. Next base: position 11,819 of record CAZXOZ010000022.1, read on the forward strand.
AACAATGTGGAATGCAAAAAAAATGTTTCCTAATCTAGACTGGTTTTCAGCCGCATCATACAATCAAATGGGAGTGCCAACCGATATGTTTACACCTCTGTTTATCATCTCTCGCACCACTGGATGGGGAGCGCATGTAATAGAGCAACGAGAAGATGGTAAAATCATCCGCCCTTCTGCTCAGTATGTAGGGCCAAATGATTTAAAGTTTGTTCCGTTAGAAGATAGAGAGTAGAGTAATAACTGACCTTTCACTTCGTGAAACCGCTATTCGCTAGTTTTCACAGATTTTCAGAGGGTTCAAATATATAAAAAAATTTAAAAGGATAGATAAATGAAAGCAGCTATAGGAATATTGGAGACAAAAAGACCAGAGTTTGATCAACTATTAACAGATATTGCACAGTATACTGTAAACTACGATGTAAAGAGTGGTGAGGCTTATGACACTGCGAGATATTGTTTAATGGACACTATAGGGTGTGGGCTTTTAGCTCTTAGATATCCAAACTGTACAAAATTGCTTGGACCAGTTGTTCCTGGAGCTACTCTTCTCGGAATTGGAGCTAAAGTTTTTGGTACTTCACATCAACTAGAGCCAGAAAGAGCTGCATTTAATGTTGGAACTATCGTAAGATGGCTTGATTTTAACGACACTTGGCTCGCAGCTGAGTGGGGACATCCTAGTGATAATCTTGGTGCTATATGGGCTTTAGGCGACTACATCAGTAGAAAAAATATAAGCGAAGGCAACGAGCCACTAAGCGTCAAAGATATACTTACTTGGATGATAAAAGCTCACGAAATTCAAGGAATATTGGCACTTGAGAACTCTTTTAACCGTGAGGGTATGGATCATGTTTTGCTTGTTCGTGTTGCTTCAACTGCAGTAGCTTGTGCTATGCTTGGTGGTGATTTTGAGACTGTTAGAAATGCAGTTAGTCATGCCTGGGCTGATGGCGGGGCTCTGAGAGTCTATAGACATGCACCAAATACAGGCTCAAGAAAATCATGGGCAGCTGGTGATGCGTCTAGTCGTGGGGTAAATCTAGCTCTTAAAGCTATGAGTGGCGAGATGGGTTACCCTTCAGCTCTTAGTGCAAAAGTATGGGGCTTTGAAGATGTAAAGATGGGTGGTAAAAAGCTTACAATCCCACAACCATTTGAAACCTATACAATGGAGCAAATTCTTTTTAAGATAAGCTTTCCTGCAGAGTTTCACTCACAGACTGCTTGCGAATGTGCGATGGCTCTACATGTGGAGGTAAAAGATAGACTTGATGAGATAGAGAAGATTATTGTAACCACTCAAGAGGCAGGCAATAGAATCATAAACAAGGTCGGACCACTTGCTAACTTTGCTGATCGTGATCATTGTATGCAGTATATAGTTGCTATTCCTCTTATATTTGGTGAGCTTACTACTGATTATTATGAAGATGATGTAGCAGCTGATCCTCGTATTGATGCTTTGCGTGACTTGATGGTAATCGAAGTTGATGATAGGTATACAAAAGATTATCTTGATCCAGACAAACGCTCAATTACAAATGCTCTTCAAATCTTTTTTAAAGATGGATCTAAAACTGAAAAGATTGAGATTGAGTATCCAGTAGGACATAGAAGAAGAAGAGCAGAAGGCATTCCAATCTTAATTGACAAGTTCAAAAGAAATTTAGCAAGTATGCTATCCCCTAAAAATTGTGCAATTATCGAAGAGGTTTGTGCTTCACAAGAAAAACTTGAAGCTATGAAATTCAATGAGTTTAGTGACCTATTTGTTGTTTAGTATTAATCCAAACCCTTACATGTAGGGGTTTGGGTGTTTATCTCTTTTTATTATGTATTTATGCAGATATAAAGAAAACAGAATTATGGTGCCACCAACAGTTAGTGTAACTAGATTTATATCTTTACTCCAAATAACTAGATTGACTATCAAAGCAACTGGTACAAGAACATTGTTCATGATGGCAAGAACCCCAGAATCTACCTTGCAAGCTCCTTTATTCCACAAAAAGTATCCAGCTCCACTTGCTGCAATACCTAGCCATACAAGTATGCCCCATTGAGCAAGTGTTGGCTCCATCTTTTGTGTATTACCAAAAATCATAACTGCTATGACCGCAACTACGAGTGAACCAAGGTGAAAGTAGCCGAAAATTGATAGGTGAGGTATCTCCTGCATGCTCTTTTTCTCCATCAAGAATTTATAGCTAACTTGCCCCAATGCAAAGCATATATTTGCTCCTTGAACAAGTAAAAATCCAACTACAAAATCACTACTTATGCTATCATATCGTATAATAAAGGCTCCAACTACTGCCAAAGAAGCGGTCAGTAGATACAGAGGCAAAAATCTTATGTGTAAAGCATCATAAATGAGTGTAACATATATAGGTGTAAAAATAGTAAATAGTATAACCTCAGGCACACTTAAAAATAGAAATGAGTTGAAGAAAAAGAGATACATTATGCCAAGCTGTACTGCACCAATAGCCATAATCTTTAACTTCAAGCTATGAGTTATGCCTCTAAAGTTCATAAAAGGCAAAAAAACGAATGAAGCTAAAGCAACTCTTATAAGCACAGAGAAGTAACTATCTACTCTACCTGCTAAAAACTCTCCAATAAGAGAGAAAGAGAGTGCCCAAAGTATAGTAACTCCGATTAGATAATTCAAGACTTACTCTCGCCTATAAGCTTTTCAATCTCTGAAATATTTCTCCAAGCACTCAGAAGTGTGTCAGGATTTAACGAGATTGAATCAATCCCTTCTTCTACAAGCATTTTTGCAACTTCTGGATAGTCTGATGGAGCTTGTCCGCATATGCCTATATATTTATTTGCTTTTTTACACGATGCTATAGCTTTTTTTAACATCATAGTAACCGCCTCATCTCTCTCATCAAATATATGAGAAACAAGTTCACTATCTCTATCAACTCCAAGAGTGAGTTGAGTGAGGTCGTTTGAGCCTATCGAGAAGCCATCAAAATCTTTTAAAAACTCATCGGCAAGTAACACATTTGAAGGTAGTTCACACATAACATATATCTCAAGTCCATTTTGTCCTTGCACTAAACCCTGCTCCTTCATAACTGCAAGTACCTTTCTACCCTCATCGGGTGTCCTAACAAATGGCAACATAGGTTTAACATTAACCAAACCCATCTCGTCTCTAACGATCTTTAACGCCTCACACTCCCACTCAAAAGCTACCCTATAAGCATCACTATAGTACCTGCTAGCTCCTCTGTATCCAAGCATTGGATTCTCTTCATTTGGCTCATAGTCGTGTCCACCTATCATCTCTTTATACTCGTTGGATTTAAAATCACTTGTTCTTACTACTACTGTATTTGGATAAAAGGCTGCTGCAATCGTTCCAACTCCCTCGGCAATTTTCTTAATAAAAAAATCTTTTTCATTTTTATACCCATTGATAATGTCTTTGATTTTATCAAAATCTCTTACATCTGTTTTTCCATTATACATATCGAGTAGAGCTAGAGGGTGAGCCTTTATATAGTTGTTTATGATAAACTCCATTCTAGCAAGTCCAACACCGTCATTTGGAGTTTGAGCAAACTTAAAAGCGGATTCTGGATTTCCAACATTCATGTATATTTTTGTTTTTGTTTTTGTTAAACTACTTAGGTCTGTTTTTTCAATACTAAATGGCAATATACCCTCATAAACAAATCCAACTTCACCCTCTGCACAGCTTACAGTTGCCTCCATGTTATTTTTTAAGATTTTTGTACTGCCAACAGCTCCAACTATAGCAGGTACACCTATCTCCCTAGCAACAATAGCGGCATGACATGTTCTTCCACCCCTATTGGTTATAACTGCAGCGGCTTTTTTCATAGCAGGCTCCCAGTCTGGATCAGTATTGTCAGTAACTAAAATTTCACCTCTTTGGAACTCATTGATTTTATCTAGGCTCTCAATAATTCTAATTTTACCAGCACCAATTTTAGCACCAACTGCAGAGCCAGCTACAACAACACTCTTTTGCTCATCTTTTGCATTAAGACAAAATGTTTCAAGTATTTTTGTGTTAGACTTGTTTTTTTGACTCTGTACTGTTTCGGGTCTTGCTTGAACTATAAATATCTCGCCACTATCACCATCTTTTGCCCACTCTATATCCATAGGTCTTGGCTCATTTGCTTTTTTACTATAGTGCTTCTCTATGATAACTGCATAGTTTGCAAGAGTTGTCAAATCCTCATCACTGATACTAAAAGATTTGAACTCCTCATCACTTGTTTTTATGTTATAGGTATTATGTTTACTCGCTTTTGAAGCATATATCATCTTTATATGTTTATGCCCTAATCTTCTTTTAATGATAGCATTTTTACCCATCTCAAGAGCAGGCTTAAATAGATAAAACTCATCAGGATTAACAGTTCCTCCTACCACATTTTCACCAAGCCCCCAAGATGAAGTGATAAAAACAACATCTTCAAAACCACTCTCGGTATCAATGCTAAACATAACCCCACTACTAGCTCTATCACTTCTTACCATCTTTTGAATTCCAACACTTAAAGCAACTTCGAAGTGGTCAAACCCTCTACTAGCTCTATAGCTCGTTGCTCTATCTGTAAAGAGTGAAGCAAAACATGATTTTATATGGTGAATCAGTTCAGAAACACCTCTTATGTTGAGATATGTATCTTGTTGCCCAGCAAATGAGGCATCAGGCAGATCTTCAGCAGTTGCACTACTCCTAACAGCAACATCCGCTTCACTCATACCATACTCTTTACTAAGAATTTCGTATGCTTCAACAATTTCCTTAGTTAACCCTTTTGGAATTGGCGTTTCGAAAATCATGTCTCTAATTTTTTTAGTTCTCACTTTTAAAACATCTAAATCAGCAGTATCAACATCCTCTAAAGTAGACTTTATCCTCTCTTTTAATAGGTTGTTATCAAGTAAGCACCAATAAGCGTCAGTTGTAATTGCAAAGCCATTTGGAACCTTTACTCCCTTGAGTGCAAGCTCTTGAAACATCTCACCTAGACTAGCATTCTTGCCTCCAACCATGGAAACATCTTGATTGCTCAACTCTTTAAAAAACTTTATATATCTCATTTAAATTCCTATTCAATATTGTAAGCGTAATTTTAACATTATAACCTATAAGTAGAATAAAAAATTTAAAAGTTTTAAGATTGACCATAAAGATGGTGGAGTCTGAGGAGCTCTACCACTCAAAACTTGTAGAATTTAGAGAGAAAATAAAAACTTATGGGGTTAAATTTTTTATAGATGATTTTGGTTTAGACTACTTAAACTAGAGCATACTAAGAGATCTCTCACTAGATATTATCAAGATAGCTGTAGCAGAATATGTCTCAATAAAAAGTATATATTAGCTTATGTGTGAGCTAGATATTGATGCCTCTCAAGGGTACTATTTCAGCCCACCTATAAAAGATATAAACTAAGAACCTGAGCTTTCACACCTAACCCCCACACAAAAACACCCCAAAACACCTATCACCCAAACTATGCCTGCAGTCTACATTAGAGATAT
>CAZXOZ010000023.1:0-17286 GCA_964642805.1 uncultured Sulfurospirillum sp.
CCAATACAAAAGTAGGGTTGATTTCTACTAGTCCTGATAGAAATGATACGATAATTTTGTAAATATGAATAAAAATAAAAAACCCCAAGCTTTACCTCAAAAGGATAAAGACTTACTGGGGGATTCTGAGTTTATTGTAGCTAAAAAGTGTATAAAAGTCAAAAATCAATTTGTCTCTAAAAGCAGATTAGGACAATATAGAAACCTAGAGGAGTATATAGAAAATATACATTTTTCAAGTAGATTTTATGTGTCATTGTCTTTGGTTGAGATAGGTTTGAGGAACTTTTTGAACCAGTTTTTTATAAAAAGAGTAGGCGAGGGCTGGCTTTTTGATATAGAGTTTATGAAGTCACAACTTCAAAGTAAGATAAATCAATCTATAAAGATTTTAAACAGAATTAGGCTTTTTAAAAATAAAATATTTCATTTTGATAAAGAGTTACTTAGGTTTTTAAAAAATGACTAGCAAGTTTACGCCTATCGCTAAAGTTCGTAAACAGCAACGAGATATAGTAGAGACTTGTTTAGCTAAAGCTCGGTTTGAGAAGAGAGAGATTGAGCAAGAGATTATCGTTACATGTATAGATATAGATAAAATTCAAATACCCACTAGTGGTAGTATCTCTTTGATGAATATGACTAGGGAGAAATTAGCTATAATACGACAAGCAAAAGATATTTTACAAGAGAGACTTTTTACTAAAGAGAGCGAAATAGAACAGTTGTTGCAAAAGTATAAGCGAGCTGATAGAGAGTATGAGAAGATAAAGTACCTTGAGGGGCAGGATTTTCAAAGCTGGATTGAGAAAGCAAAAAAAGATGAGCAGTTAGAGATGGATGAGATATCAAATACTCTTTTTGTAAACAAGGAGCAAAAGTGAGAGTTTTAATTTTAGTTTCTATTTTTGTTGTGTCAGTTTTTGCACAGACTATTGATTGTACTCAAATCTTTGAAGAGAGGAAAGGTGAGCTTTTAAGAGAGGTGGAAAAGATAGATGAAGCGAGACAGTCTTTTGAGGCACTTCAGGCTGCTACAAATACTCTGTTTGATAGACAGCAGACAAAATTAGATGAGCAAAGAGATGATTTAAATGCAACCATGCTTAAAATAGAGAGTAAGAAAGAGGAGATTAAGAGCAAAATTGAGCAAAATGAGAAGCTTTTAGCAGCCATCAAGGGTGCGACAGATGACAAGATAAGTGCAACCTATTCAAAGATGAAAGATTCATCCGCTGCGGAGATTTTGGAGAAGATGAGTGTAGACGAGGCATCAGCAATTCTTTTTGCTCTTGAGCCAAAGAGAGTCTCAAAGATTATGGAAAAAATGGAGCCGCAAAAGGCTTCAGAAGTAACACTAAGACTGGTTCTTGGCCCTCCTTTTAAGTAGAGTTTTTACTCTACTTCTTGTAGTATTTATTCTAGGCGGCTGTAGAGCTATTACTGGGCACGGCGACTCACTTCACTCTTTTGATAAAATTTTAAAATACCCTACATGTGACTACTATTTTGTTCAAAAGATGATTGAGGACGAGGATGATGTCATACTTTGGGCATCACAAGGTGGCTCTTTGGGTAGGAACTGTTTTGATTATAGTAGAAGTAACCTATTTTTTGATAAAGCAGAAAATCTCTACAAGAGCAGTGTTGATTTGAAGTCAGGTATAGCTCAAGCAAGAAGTAGTTTAGGCTCAGTGTTTATAAATAGAAATGTCAATGACTATATAGGCAATGTGTATGAAAAAGTTATGATAAACACCTATAAAGGGCTCAATTTTATGGCACTAGGCGATTTTGTAAATGCTAGGATTGAGTTCAATAGAGCTATAGATAGACAAAGAAGAGCAAAAGAGTATTTTGAAGCACAGATAGAAGAGGTTAGAGAAGAAAATAGTAGAGATAAAAATTATCGTAAGGCACAAAATAAATATACGCAAAAAGCAATTCATGATGAGTTTAGAGATATATTTAGTGGATTTGAGGCATATCCTGATTTTATAAATCCATTTGCTACATATATGAGTGGTATTTTTTTTCTCTTAGATGGGGATTATGCAAAAGCGAGAGATTTACTTAAAAGATCTCTTGCAATGCAACCACAAAATGTGCAAATAAGATCAGATTTAGAGCTTGCTGATAGATTGAGTAGTTTTGGGGATAAAGAGAAAAACTATGTATGGATTATCTATGAGGGCGGGCAGAGTATGGCAAAAAAAGAGGTTCGTATAGACATACCTCTTTTTTTATTTACTAACAAAGTTCACTATGCAGGATTGGCTCTACCGAAGCTGTATGAGAGAGATGATTCATACAATTTTATTAAAATAGAGGGTCAAAGAAGTGAGATGATAGCAGACATGGATAGTGTCATAAAGACCGAATTTCTAAAGAGATTTTCTCAAATATCTTTAGATGCCACCTTAAATCTCATAACAAAGACATATCTACAGTATGAACTAGGTAGAGATAGTCAGCTTGGCGGGTTTTTAGGCATGCTCTATCAGGGGCTTACAAATAGAGCAGATATAAGAAGCTGGACAGCACTTCCAAAAAACTTTCAAAGCTTAAGGGTAGAGATAGATGAAAATCCTGTTATAATAAGGGACGACATAGGAAGAGTTATATCAACTGTGCAGGTTGAAAAAAATACAAATGCACTCATATATATAAAATCTCCAACAAGAGGAGATATTAGAGTGCATAAAATCGTAAAAGGAAGAAGATGAAAGCATTAGCGATAAGTTTAATGATAGCAGGAGTGCTATTTTTTACAGGATGTGCGACAAAGCCCCATCTTGTTGGAGTTGAGAGTACAGAGGATATGCCAATAACTATGAGTATAGATAGAAGAGATTTTGAAAAAGCAGCAGATGAGGCGATACAAGGTCTTCTTGCAAGCGGAGTACTAGGAAAAGCAGATGGCAATAGGTATGTAATTGCCATGGGTAGAATGGTAAATGATACTACTCAAAGAATAGATACTGACATGTTGATGAAAAAGATAAGAATAGCTATGCTAAAATCTGGAAAAGCGATTATCACAACAGCAGTAGCAGCAGGTGGTCCTGAGGATGAGATGACAAAAGAGGTCAGAAGACTTAGGATTGATGATGAGTTTAAGCAGAGCACAATTGCCGAAAAAGGCACTATTTATGCACCTGACATGTCACTAGCTGGAAAGATAATGCAGAGGATAGTGAAGGTTGGAAGTAGAGATCAACTTGTTGAGTACTATTTTCATTTGACGCTTACTGATTTAGAAAATGGTTTGGCTATATGGGAGGGTGAGAGCATAGTTGGAAAAGTTGGTTCAAACGATAGTGTGATTTGGTAGCAAAGCAGATATTTACCTTCTTTTGGATAGACTAAACAAAAATTATATATAAGGGTCAATTAATGAAGATTAGATTGCCTCATGCACCATATATCGCAAATAAGATAGCTATTGATCTGTTAAATAGTGGCTTTGTTACATTTCAAAGTGGACTAGAGCCTGTTATCAAGCTCTCTCAAGGGCTTATTGAAGAGGATATAGATAAAGAGATGGCACTTGAAGAGAGAGTGGCAGAGATACTAGATGATAATGAAGATGATATGGAGTTTATGCGAGTAGATAGACGCAATATGTTTTGGCTTATCAAGAAAAAATTGGCTGATGAGTATAGTGTAGTTCTCTCTTATGAGGATAGATACAGCGACTTAGCTCATAGAATTTTAGAGGTAGTTTGGAAAGATGGGCTTATCGAGTATGCAGTCGCAGATAATCGTGTTAAAAACACTATATATGCAGCTATTGAGAGTTATATTGAGAGCTTTGAGGATGTTGAGGAGATAGTGGCCGAAAAGATTACTCACTACAAGAGAAAGTTAATTCCTGGGAGTCCTGAGTACGATTTGGTTTTTGAAAGACTATATGAAGAGGAGTTGAGAAAGAAAGGGCTACTATTATGAGTTTAAAAACTATCTGGATATACCTTGAAGGTGGGGCATTTCTTGAGGCAAAAAGCTTTGGAGTTGAAGGTACAAGAGTTGGTGAAATTGTATTTAACACTTCAATGAGTGGATATCAAGAGATTATGAGTGATCCTAGTTATGCTGGGCAGTTTGTAGTTTTTACTATGCCTGAGATTGGTATAGTTGGAACCAATAATGATGACATGGAGAGCAAAACCATACATGCAAGTGGGATGTTGGTTAGAAACTTTAACGAGAAAGAGTCAAACTTTCGCTCAACCTCATCTTTGAGTGAGTTTTTAGATAGGCACGATGGACTAGGAATCTGTGACATAGACACAAGATACCTGACTAAGATGATAAGAGATGGTGGACCACAGATGATGATAGCTTCCACTGAAATCAGCGAAAAAGAGAAGCTAAGAAGTGTACTTGAAAACAGACCTCGTATAGAAGAGATAAACTATATAGAAAAAGTTAGTACAAAAGAGGGATACACTCATAAGACTGCAGCATGGGATGACTCAAAATTACTATACAAAACAGCTAAAGCAAGTCTAGGAAAAAAGATAGTAGCTATAGATTTTGGAGTAAAAAGAAATATACTAAATGAGCTTAGTGAAGTGGGCTTTGAAGTAGAAGTTTTGCCGCATAGTTTTGATGCTGATGGTTTGATAAGTCGCTTCAGTAGTGGAGAGATTTGTGCTATTTTCTTGTCAAATGGACCAGGTGATCCTTTGATATTAAAAGATGAAGTTAAAAAAATAAGAAAACTTATCGAAGCAAAAGTTCCTATGTTTGCAATTTGCTTAGGTCATCAACTTCTTTCAATCGCACATGGTTACCTAACTTACAAGTTAAAGTTTGGACAACATGGAGCAAACCATCCCGTAAAAAATCAAAATTCAAAGATAGTAGAGATAACGGCACAAAATCACAACTACAATGTTCCTGACTCTGTTTGTAGCATAGCTAAGCCAACGCATATCAATCTGTTTGACAATACGATAGAGGGGTTAGATTACAATGATAAGCCAATATTTTCAGTACAGCATCACCCTGAAGCAAGCCCAGGCCCTCATGATAGCAAGTATATATTTGAAGAGTTTGCTAGAAGATTATAATGAAGCTCGAAGAGTATAAGAGGGCGATAGAGCAGAGCAATATCGTCTCTAAGACTGATTTAGATGGCATTATCACCTTTGTGAATGATGAGTTTTGTAAAATTTCTGGATTTAGCAGAGATGAGCTTGTTGGTCAAAATCACAATATAATAAGACATCCAGATGTCCCAAAAGAGACATTTAAAAAGCTTTGGGATACTATTAAAGCAAAAAAAACATGTATATCAATGGTAAAAAATAGAGCAAAAGATGGAACTATTTTTTATGTAAATACAACTGTAATTCCGATACTAGATGAAAATGAAGAGATAGAGGAGTTTATAGCCATAAGGTATGATGTAACAGACCATGTTATCCTAACAGATAGGCTTAAGCAAAAAGAGGAGGAGTTAAAAGAGCTCAATACAACTTTAAAAGAGAGGGTGCATGAGCAGACTAGAGAGCTAAAAAAGCTAAATGTAAATCTCGAGAAGCGAATTGAAGAGGAGGTAGTAAAAAACAGAGATAAAGACAAAGCTCTTTTTCAACAATCACGCCTTGCATCCATGGGAGAGATGATAGCCAATATAGCTCATCAGTGGAGACAGCCTTTAAGTGAGCTAGGCATTACTCTTTATAAGATGAAGAAGATATATAAAAAACACTCAAGCGAAGATAGCACGGAGTATCTTAAGAGATACAATGCTTCGAAAAAAGTTATCAAAAAAATGAGTGAAACTATAGATGATTTTAGAAGCTTTTTTAATCCCAATCGACCGAGCGAAGTATTTTCTATTGCTGATGCTCTTGATGATGCCATGCTCGTTGTGGAAGGTTCACTCCAAAGACATAAAATAGAATTAGAAATAGAGATAAAAGATAGAGTTTTCATAAAAGGTTATCTAAGTGAGTTCTCTCAAGTGCTAATAAACTTGTTCAATAACTCAAAAGATGCGTTTAAGCAAAACTCATCCAACAATAGAGTGATAAATTTAGAAACATGGAAGTTTGATAAAAATTATGCTATGATTGCATTTAAAGACAATGCTGGTGGCATAGAAGAGAGCGTTCTAGACAAAATATTTGAACCATATTTTACAACTAAACATGCAACTCAGGGCACAGGACTTGGGTTGTACATGTGTAGAATGATTATTCAAAAAAATATGGGCGGAGTATTAGAAGCGAAAAACTGTGCCAATGGAGTATGTTTTTATATAAAAGTTCCAGTATGTGTAGGTGAGGAGATGTACTATGAGTAGTTCAAAAAGTTTAACAATACTGTTTGTTGAAGATGAAAAAGAGCTAAGAGATGCCCTTGTGGATGCCGTAGGGGATGAGTTTGCAAAGTTTATAGTTGCTTTTAATGGCGATGATGGATTAAAGAAATTTAAGAAATTTAAACCAGATATTGTAGTGACAGATATAATGATGCCAATTAGTAGTGGTCTTGAGATGGCAAAAGAGATAAAGCGAATATCTCGTGAAACACCAGTTATCGTCTTAAGTGCATTTAGTGAGAGAGAGAGACTGTTAAGAGCGATAGATGCTGGAGTAGATAAGTATCTTATGAAGCCTATTGATATGGATGAGCTGATGTTGGCGATAGAGTACATTGCTAGCGAGCTTCTTTCGTATGACAAAATTATAGAAATTGGTGGCGGCTATCAATTTGATAAAAATAAAAAAGTTCTTATACGAGATAAAAAAACTATCTCATTGACAAGAAAAGAGCTTCTATTCATAACAATTTTAATAAAAAATCTTGGGGCATTTGTACTTCATGAAGAGATAAAAAAATATGTTTGGACAAACAAAAGCGTAACTGATGCCGCTATAAGAACCTTTATAAAACGAGTTCGTGAAAAAACAAATAGAGAGTTTATAAAAAATGTTCCAGGACTTGGATATCGAATAAACTGCGATTTTTGATTTCTACTAGCAAATTAAGACAATTTTAATCCTGTTAAGCTTTTTTCTATAATTAATAGACTATAATTATGTGATATTTTTGTGACATATATTATAATTAGGAGGGATTAATGCAGTCTAGTAATATGATTAGCTATGACTATTCAGTTGCAAAACTTTTTACAATAGCAACTATCGTATTTGGTATTGTAGGGATGTTTGTAGGTGTTCTTATAGCTTTTCAGTTGGCTTTTCCAGAGTTGAATAATATAGCTGGAGAGTATAGCACTTTTGGAAGACTTAGACCGCTTCATACTGATACAGTAATCTTCGGATTTTTACTAAGCGGTATTTGGGCAACTTGGTATTATGTGGGGCAGAGAGTGTTAAAGGTGTCAATGGCAGAATCACCATTTTTAATGATTTTAGGTAGGGTGCATTTTTGGGTTTATCTTGTCGTAGTTGTCGTAGTTGTTATCTCTTTGCTTATGGGAATTACATCTTCAAAAGAGTATGCAGAGTTTGAGTGGCCAATTGATATAGCGATTGTTGTTGTTTGGGTCATGTGGGGCATGAGTATTTTCGGGCTTATTGGAATAAGAAGAGAGAAGACTCTTTATGTCTCTATATGGTACTATATTGCAACATTTTTAGGTGTCGCAATGCTCTATCTGTTTAACAATATGGCAGTTCCTGTCTATTTTGTATCAGGCATGGGAGATTGGTGGCATTCGGTTTCTATGTACTCTGGCACAAATGATGCTATGGTTCAGTGGTGGTATGGGCATAATGCTGTTGCATTTGTTTTTACAGTTCCTATTGTTGCTATGATTTACTACTTTTTACCAAAAGAGTCTGGTCAACCAATATTTTCATACAAGCTAGGGCTTGTAAGTTTTTGGGGCTTGATGTTTGTCTATCTTTGGGCTGGTGGACACCACCTACTCTACTCAACAGTTCCTGACTGGGTTCAAACAATGGCATCTGTCTTCTCAATAGTCCTTATTCTTCCCTCTTGGGGTAGTGCGATCAACATGCTTCTTACTTTAAAGGGCGAATGGCAACAAGTAAAAGATAATCCACTTATCAAGTTTATGATACTAGCTTCAACATTCTACATGTTTGCAACCATAGAAGGGCCTATTCAGGCTATAAAATCAGTAAATGCTTTAGCACACTTTACAGATTGGATTCCAGGACATGTTCACAATGGTACACTAGGTTGGGTCGGATTTATGATAGTCGCTGCACTTTTGCACATGGCTCCAAGAATGTATAAGAGAGAGATATATAGTAAAAAACTGCTTGAAATTCAGTTTTGGGTTCAGACGACAGGTATAGTTTTATACTTTTCAAGCATGTGGATTGCTGGAATTACGCAAGGCATGATGTGGAGAGCGGTTGATCAGTATGGTAATCTAGCTTACTCATTTATTGATACAGTTACAGTTCTATTTCCATACTATGTCATCAGAGGTACTGGCGGATTACTCTATCTAGTTGGTTTCTTGATATTCGCATATAATTTTTATAAAACAATAACTGCAAGTAAAGTGATTGAGAGAGAGCCTCAAAATACTTCACCTATGGCAGCTTAAGAGTGAGGAGTAAAAAATGTTTCATTGGTTAGAAAAAAATCCATTCTTTTTTGCGGTAGCTGTGTTTGTAGTTATAGCTTATGCTGGCATAGTAACGATACTGCCCGATTTTCTAAGGAGTGCCCAGCCAGTTGTAGGTACTAAACCCTACACGGTGCTAGAGCTTGCAGGGCGACATGTCTACATAAGAGAGAGCTGTAACGCCTGTCATTCACAGCTTATTCGCCCTTTTAAGTCTGAGACTGATAGATATGGTGGGTATAGTTTAAGTGGTGAGTATGCCTATGATAGACCATTTTTATGGGGCTCTAAAAGAACTGGTCCAGATCTTATGAGGGTTGGTAACTATAGAACAACAGATTGGCATGAGCATCACATGTATGAGCCTTCTACTGTGGTTCCAGGTACAAATATGCCAAGCTACAAGCATATGTTTAGAAAAATAGCAGATATTGAGACAGCATATGCAGAAGCCTATACGGTAAAAAAAGTTTTCAACACTCCCTATGATGAAGAGGGGATGCCTAGGCTTGGTACTTTTGATGAAGCGAGCAAGATGGCACTAGAAGAGGCAGCACTAATTGTAGCTGATATGGGATCTCTAGAGGTTAAAGAGGCTCTAGAGAGAGGCGATATCAAAGAGATTGTTGCATTAATTGCATACTTAAATAGTTTAAAATAGGAGCAAAGCGGTGGAGAATGATACAATTTTGAGTTTTCAGGCTTATGCTTTCACATTTGCCGTTACAGTTCTTGCTATAATTTTTTATCTATATATATATCATCTATACACTTCTAAAAAAAAGGGTGGTAGAGATTATGAAGACTATGCAAACATGGCTTTGCATGACGAACTAGAGGACTCTTTGATTGAAGAAAAAGACCATCGAAAAACAGATAAAGAGGAGCAAAAATGAATTGGCTAGATGACAGCATATATGTATTGACACTTATTGGCTCAGCAGCAATTATAATCATAACTGTTTTTGTTGTTGTAAAATACATAAAACAGATAAAAACAGATAAAAGCACAGGGGAGTTGCTACCTACAACTTGGGATGGAATTGGAGAGTATAAAAACAAAATGCCCATAGGGTGGTCTCTTTCGTTTATAGGGACAATGGTTTGGGCGATATGGTATATGGTATATGGCTACCCCTTAAATGCATTTTCACAAATAGGAATGTATAATGAAGAGGTCGCTTTGCATAATGAGAGATTTGAAGCTAAGTGGGCGAACCCAGATGATGAGATACTAATAAGTATGGGCGAGGGTATATTTTTGGTACAATGTGCACCATGTCACGGAGTAACTGCTGATGGTATTGGGGGAAAATCTACAGACCTAACTCTTTGGGGAACAGAGGCCGCGATAGCTAAAGTGATAGTAGAGGGTTCAAAGGGGTTAAACTATCCAATGGGTGAGATGCCTGCTGAGTTGCTTGATGAAGCGAGTGCAAAAGCAGTTGCTGCTTATATGGTTGAAAATATCGTAAAAGGTGGCAAAACTAAGTATCCCGAATTGCTTGCAACAGGAGAGGCTCTTTGGGTAACCTGTACTGCATGTCATGGCGAAGATGCGAAAGGCATGGATGGGATGTCGCCTGATTTAACGGTTTACAATAGGGCAGAGTTTGTTGTAGATGTTTTAAATCGTGGGAAAAAAGGTGCTATTGGTAATATGCCATCATTTGATGATGGGCGATTAAGTGATATTCAGAAGCTTGCTGTTGGTAAGTATGCTGTTACGCTAAATCAATAAGGATAGTTATGGAAAATATGAATGCAGATAGAGATGTTTTTGGGTTAAACGGCATAGCCGGTATGTTAATTGCGACACTATTGCTCATAGCTATACTTGTAGGCTTGACTATTTGGGGGATAAGTGCTCAACGATATATCGCCAATAAACCCTATAAGATAACAGACCCTCAAGCGATTGAGAAGATTAGCAAAGATAATGCTAATCTAATAAAAACAGTGGAGTAGATGATGGCAGACTATATGGATAAGATAATTACAGCTGGTATGGTTATCATGGGGCTAATCGCTCTTTGGGCAGTTTTGACTTCAAATGCTCTATTTATAGGTTAATATGAGCAGTGTTAAGCAGACAATGAGGTGTAAAGCTTTTTTGATTAGCACTCTGCTTATATCTCTCTTGACATTAAACGCTAATGCCTCTTTTGTTGTTGTCAATGACGGAGTTATTAGTCAAAAGGTTACAGACAAGATAGAGAGCATGGGAGCTGAGCTCTATGCAAAAACAGGTATTAGTGTACATGTTGCACTTCCTGCATCTTTAGATGGTAAGTCTATTGTGCTTTATAAAGAGAGTCTAGCCGATGATTTAAAAGCTCCATTTGTTTTGCTAACAATAGCAAAAAACGAGAAACAGATAGATATCATAAACTCAAAAAGCTTAGATGAAAAGTTCGATAGAGAGGGGGTTTTAAGTCCCTATCCTTGGAGTGGTACAATCCTGCCACTACTAACACTAAGAAAAGCAACCGATAAGTATAATGCAGCTACGCTAAATGGTTATGCAGATATAGTTGAACAGATAGCAAAATCGCACAACATAAAACTCAAAGAGGCGATAGGAAGTACAAATAAAAATATATATCTATACTTAAAGATAGTTATATATGGTTTTTTATTTTTTATCTTAAGTAGGTATATTTTTAGGAGGTTAACAGCCAAATGAATAAAGCTATAAAGAGAGAGAGAAACTACTGGCCACATGGCATCATAGGAATGTTGATTTTTATCGTATTTGTTTGTGTTCTGCTCGTAAAGATTGCTATGAATAATCCTCCACAGATGGATAATTTTTACCTAAAGGACTATCAGCTTGTAGATGAAAGCATAAATGAGATAAAGGCAAGACAAAAAATCTTTGAAGAGAATTTTATACTTATATATAAGACAAAAAAATTCACGACAGGCAAAAAGAATAGTTTTAAGATGAGCATAAAGGGCAAAAATAGCCAAGCAGTAGTAAAAAATGCAAAGATAAGACTACTCGTAACAAGACCTGATACAAATAACTACAATCAAGAGTTTATACTCAAAGATACTAAAAATGGTATTTTTGTATTTGATGGGATTGAGATAGGACAAGTTGGAAGATGGCAGATATTGACTAAAATTTATATAGATGATAAGAGTAGCTTTAATACTCATGAGGTTTTAGCTACGAATTAATTGATATTTTTTCTAATTGTGCTATTATTATAAAAAAAGAGGAGTTATTATGTTACGCATTTGTTTATTTTCTATTTTATTGTTTTCTTTTTTATTTAGTGATGATATTGCAATAGTAAAAAATACTAAAGGCGATGTTTTTGCTAAGAGAGCTGAGAGTATGCATAGACTCCTTGTGGGAGATAAGTTGCAAGAGAGAGATATTCTTATAACTAAGAGTTTGAGTAGTATTGGTGTACTGTTTAATGATGGAGCGTCTTTGGCACTAGGGGAGAATAGTATCCTCTCTGTAAACAGATACATTTTTAAGCCCACAAAAAATCAGTTTCAATTTGATATGAACATGAGAAAAGGGCTAGCTACTTTTGAGTCGGGCAAAATCGGAAAACTCTCACCTGAGTCTGTCAAATTTAGAGTACCAGAGGGGATTATAGGGATTCGCGGAACTAAGTTTTTTGTGGAGGTGAAGTAATGGAAGTAGCAGTAGTAGGAACTTGGATTGTTATGCTAATAGCTTCACTCTTAAATAGTGAGCCAAAAACCATAGTTGTTTTAGTTAATAGCAGTGAAGCTCGTAGTGCAATTGTAGTAGAAACAAAAGGTGGCTCTGTTGTAATCGATAAAGCTGGAAACTATGTAAACTTAACATCAAAAAATGATGCTCCAAGTGAAGTCAGAACAATGTCTAAAGATGAGATAAAAAATAGATTTCAAAGTGTTATAGAGGCTACTCCACTTCCACCAGTCGATATTAACCTATACTTTAAAGCTAACTCTAATGAGCTTACTGATGAATCAAAATTAAAGCTACCTTACATATTGGAGATGATACAAAAGAGAGTGCCTTGTGATGTTAGTATTATAGGTCATACAGATACTAAGGGCTCAAGTGAAGCCAATGAGAAACTAGCTCTTAAGAGAGCAAAGCATGTAAAAGGCTGGATACTTTCATCAAATATTGATTGGGATAATTTAGAAGTAAAATCATACGGAGAAAGTGACCCGCTCATCAAGACAAAAGACAATGTATCTGAACCCAAGAATAGACGAGTCGAAATTTTTATAAAATAATATGAGCTACTATA
The DNA here is from genome assembly GCA_964642805.1 of uncultured Sulfurospirillum sp. Taxonomy (GTDB): domain Bacteria; phylum Campylobacterota; class Campylobacteria; order Campylobacterales; family Sulfurospirillaceae; genus Sulfurospirillum_A. Next base: position 12,859 of record CAZXOZ010000023.1, read on the forward strand.
AACTGCTACTTGTATCAATCTTTATACTTACATTAAACATCTTATTTTTAAAGAGCGGCTTTATAGACCATATCAACTATAGATTATATGATGCAATTAGTAGTATGGTTCCAAAAAAACAGAGTATTAAAAGCTCGGTAGTTGTTGTAGATATAGATGAAAAAAGCTTGGATGCACTTGGTCAGTGGCCTTGGTCTAGAGTAGTGCTTGCCAAGCTCATAGAGGAGATAGATAGTGCCGATCCTGCTAGCATAGGACTGGATATAGTGTTTGCTGAGAGAGACAGAACTTCACCAATCGTTTTAAAAGATTTTTATAAAAAGTATTTTACTTTTGAGTTGGAGTTAAAAGGATTACCTGAAATTCTGCTCGATAATGACAAAATTTTTGCAAACACACTAAGAGAGTCAAATGTAGCACTTGCAATCTTCTTAAATAGCGAATACAAAAAAAAAGAAGAGTGTAGAATAGCAACTGATGGATTAAAGATTAAAGATGACTCAATGGTTAAGCTAAAAGTAAATAGTGCTTTGTGCAATATAGAAAGTATTCAAGCTAGCAGTAAAAACACAGGCTTTATAAATGCATCAGCTAGCAGAGATGGAATTTTTAGAAAAAAACCTCTTTTTATAAGATACAATGATAAAATTGTACCATCTTTGGGGCTGGCAACTCTTATGGGTCTTGATAGTATAAAGCTAGATGGAGATAGTATCGAGATTTTAGGTAGCAGAGTTGCTATGGGACTAAATAGTGAAGTATTTTTGAGATTTTATGATAGTAGTTGGTATCAAAAGATTTCAGCCGTAGATGTTTTAGCTGGAAAAATTGACAGTAGTTTGCTAAAAGGAAAATTTATCCTTTTAGGGGCATCGGCTATTGGGTTACATGATTGGCTTTTGATTTCAAATGGTGAGAGACTACCAAGTGCTTATATACATGCTACTTTGATAGACAACATACTTAATGACAGCCTAAGCTATGAGCTAGAGAATGTAGGACTGCTAAATTTTATATTGGCAAATCTTCTTTTATTGGCTCTACTCTATCTTGTGCTTAAAAAGAGATATATAGAGTTTGTTGTTACATTTGTAGCAGCAAGCGTACTTTCTGTTTTGATTTCATATATCTTTCTTTTTAAGGGTATCTACATATCAGTAGCATATTTTATAGCGCCATTTGTGATTGGATTTTTTGTCATAAACACTATAGCTGCAATACTTCAATACTTAGAAAAGCAACTTTTTTATAGCGAAATTTCAAGAGCTCACTCTTTGGCGATAGATAGCATGGCTTTGGTTGTAGAGAGTCGAGATATAGAGACAGGAGCTCACATAAAAAGAACTAAGTTATATATAAAACTACTTTGTAGCTATATGCTAGAGAAGGGCTTATATAGAGAAAGATTGTCGCAAGAGTTTAGTGAGATTATGTATAGAGCAAGTCCACTTCATGATATAGGAAAAGTTGCAATTCCTGATACTATTTTGAAAAAGCCTGGTAGGCTAACTAGAGAGGAGTTTGAAGTTATGAAAACTCATGCTATCATTGGTAAAAATATATTAGATAATGCACTTATTGGGGATAAAGATAATAAATTTCTAAAAGTTGCTAGAAATATAGCTCACTATCATCATGAAAAGTGGGATGGAACAGGATATCCACAAGGGCTGAAAGGAAAAAATATTCCGATAGAGGGTCGCATAATGGCAATAGCTGATGTATATGATGCTTTGACAAGTAAAAGGGTATATAAAGAGTCGTTTGATTTTGAGATAGCAGAAGAGATAATCGTAAACGAAAAAGGAAATCACTTTGATCCTCTCTTGGTAGAAATTTTTATGGAACTAAAAGAGGAGTTTAAGGAGATTGCCATCAGGGAGAAAGAGTAGTAGATGATAGAGATTTTCTCAACGACAAGGTGTGTTAGGGAGTTTTACTCTAGCTTTTTAGATAGAGATTGTATTTTGCCCAAGGCTATGGGTATTGCTGAGTTTGAATCAAAAGCCATTATAGTTCCAAAAAAAAGCTTGGCTGATGAGGATACTAGAGTTTTGGTTATGCAAAAAAGTTCAGAGTTTGAAAACTTTAATGATTTAAAGATTGAGAGGGAGTTCCTATCTTTTATTAAAAACTCATCCTATCTTTTTCGTTTTTTTGAAGAGCTAGCTCTAGAGAGAGTTTGCATAGAAGAGTTGGAGCTTGCTGATACTTATGCACAGTTTGAAGAACATCTAGCTATCTTGAAGGAGTTATTAAAAAACTATAAAACTCTTCTAGGTCAGAAACATCTATATGATAAAATCACACTACCTGAAGTTTATGAAGTTAATGATGATTATTTAAGCTCAAGTGATGGATTCTTACTTCATCTTGAGGGTTTTTTGAGCAGGTTTGAGTTTAATCTGTTTGTTCAAGTCGCAAAGATAACAGAGTTTAAAATCTCTTTACAAGTAACAAAATACAATCTTAAAGCAGTAGAGATGTTTGATGAGCTTGGCATCTCCTTACATGTAGGTAACTCTTATACCTTAAATCTAAGCACATGTGAAATCGAAAACACACATAAGACTTCAGAGAAAAAGATAGAGTGTGATGTGAGAAGCTTTAGCACTCGCTCACTTCAAGCCTCCTTTGTTTATGAGAAAATTGAGGAGTTTATAAAGAGTGGCATAGAGCCTAAAAATATCGCAGTTATCGCTCCTGACGAGAGTTTTAGCACAACTCTAAAGGCGTATGATAGCTTTAAAAATCTTAATTTTGCTATGGGGGAGAGCTTTAGGCACAGTGAACTGTTTAAGAGATTAGATGCCATCGATAAAATTATAAGAGTCGCAGATGAAGAGAGTAAGCACAGGATTGATAGGTTAAAAGTTGATCAAAAGATTGTAGGCGAGTTTCAAAAGCAGTGGAAAAAAGAGCTACATGTAGAGGAGATAATAGTTCTTTTGAGAGTATTTTGTGATAAAAAAGATGAGATTTATGAGGAGGAGATTTTCAAGTTTGAAAATCTCCTAAGAAATCTAGGAAAATTCGAGCTTCAAAAAGCGGTAAAACTTTTTCTCAATAGACTTAGCACAAGAACAAAAGATGATGTTAGAGGTGGAAAAGTAACTGTAATGGGGCTTTTAGAGAGCCGAGGCATGAGCTTTGAGGGAGTAATAGTAGTTGATTTTTCAGATGAGTTTGTGCCAAAAAGAAGTCAAAAAGATATGTTTTTAAGCTCAAGCATAAGAGCACATGCAAAGTTACCAAACAGAAGTGACAGAGAGAATCTGCAGCGATATTTCTACTATACTCTCATTCAAAGTGCAGAAAAAGTAGCGATTGGCTATACTAAAAATGACCAAAGTATGGGGTCGAGATTTTTAGATGAGCTAGGCCTAAATGCAGAAGTAGAGTGCGATGAGATTTCGTACTTCAAGCCACTTTTTACATGTAGCACTATTCCATCTCGTTATAATCCCCAAAAATTAGAGGGAAGTTATGATGTAAAAGCAGGAGCTTTGAGTGCGAGTAAACTAAAAACTATCCTTACATGCAAGCGACTCTTTTATTATAAGTATATATTAAAAAGCAAAGAGGCAAAAATCCCAAGCAGTGAGCCAACACAAGCGGATATAGGAAACTTACTACATAATGCACTCTATCATGTGCTAAAAAACTTGAGCATAGTGGATGAAAATATCTTGATGATTGAGTTAAGAAGATACCTTCAAAGTGAAGATAGAGGTTTGATTTGGGATTTTCAAACAGACATGTGGCTTGAGTATCTCAAAGAGTTTGCAAAGCTTGAAGCCAAGAGGTACAATGAGGGCTATAGAGTATATGCACTTGAGGAGTTTTATAGCACTATTTATAAAGGTTTTAAGCTAGAAGGCAGGATAGATAGAGTCGATATGAAAGATGGCAGGCTAAGTATTATCGACTATAAGAGTGGCAAGATTCCAAAAACAACCATTAAAACAGTCGATAAGGAGTGTGATTTTCAGTTAGAGTTTTACTATTTATTGGTAGGATCAGATAAAGAAGTAGAAGGTCTATACTATTATGATTTGAAAAATGCCAAGTTAGTAGAAGAGAACTTATTTGATGAAAAAATAAAAAGATTAGATGAGATTTTGAAAGATCTTGAAGCGCCAATAGTGGATTTTGAGAAGTGTAACTCAACTGTATCTTGTTCACATGGTGTGTTTAATAAGTTGTGTGGCAAGGATGTATAAGTATAGCCATTATTGCTGACTTTACGCACTATAACAGGCAAAACCCATTATAGTAGCAGGGGGATAAATCCCCTACAACCCCCTAAAGCTACGAAAAGTAGGATTTTCGAGAAATAAGTGTGAAAGCTCAGTTTTAATTTAATAAATAATTAATTGAACCCTCTGAACAAACCAACTAATTCGTATTTATTCCAACACTCTAACA
>CAZXOZ010000024.1:0-14013 GCA_964642805.1 uncultured Sulfurospirillum sp.
TGCAAGATTTACAAAACATGATGAGTCAAACAAAGCAGGGTGGAATTCCTCGGTAGATCCATTTTATACTCCTTAGAAGAAAGCTTATGCTGTGGTTATCGTATTTAATTTCAAGCCTCTAAAAGAAGCCTAATGGTATAATACAAAATATATATCTTAGGGAGTATGTTTGTTTTTTAAAAAAATATTGAAACCAGCTATTTTAATTACAGGCAAGCTATCTTCTAAGTCTAAGATGGTTTTGTTGATGGTTACTATATCTGTTTTGCTTGTCACTTTTTTTATTCCAATAGCTAATAATTTCTTTACTCAAAATAGGATATACAATAAGAAGCTCGTTGGTCTGTCTTATGTTGCTCATATAAATCGTCTTATCACTTCAGTTCAGATGCATAGAGGGGCATTTAACGCGCATTTAGCTGGTCATACGAATTTTATGAGTGAAATACAAAAAGCCCAGATCAACATAGACAGGAGGCTAGAAGGCTTAGTTCGGCTTAACTATCAACACTCTGTTTTAGATAAGTCTGAATTTGACTTTTTTATAAAAACCTTAGAAGATATGAGATTTGACAATATAGCGACACAAAAAAGTAGTGGTTATGTATTTGCTATGCATACAAATATCATTGATGAGCTTATAGATCTACTAAGGTCAGTCTCTTTTGAGACTAAGCTTAGTATGAACTCTCAGTATAACCTTTATGCAGCGGGTACAGCACTCGCAGTAGAGCTACCAACCTTAAAAGAGTATACAGGACAACTAAGAGATAGAGTTGTTGGACATCTAACGCTAGAGACAGTATCAGATGCAGAAAAACAAGAGTTGTTCTCGCTCCTAAGTCACACAAGAAGTCATCTAGAAAAAAATGTAGTTTTAGATTTACTGAACTACTCGGACTCTAAAAATGAACAAATAGAAGAGATAACGCATATGATAGAAGAGGCGATAGTTAAAATTAAAACTTCTATCATCTCTCTAGAAAGCATAACTTTTTACACAGAGCTCTTTTTTTATAAAATTACTCTAATCATAGAGAGGCAAGTAGAGCTAGAAGAGATATTGATAAAAAAATACACACAAGAGATGGAGACACTTAAGGAAGAATTGCTCTTTAGATTCGTTTTTATACTAGCTATTTTTGCAATAGTATTTGTTGCTTTTTTGTATATCTTTAGTGCTTTGTATCTCAGTATTCTGTCTGGCTTAAAAAAGCTTTCAAGTGCCACAAAGAGAGTTGGTGACGGAGAACTCAATATAGAGCTAGAGGTTGATTTAGAAGATGAGATAGGAGAGGCACTGCTGGCATTTAATAGTATGAGTCATAAGCTAGCTGAAAACATTACTTTTCTAGATAGATATAAGATTGCGGTAGATGAAACAAGTATTGTATCTAAAACAGACAAGGATGGGGTTATTACTTATGTTAATAAGAAGTTTTGTGACATCTATGGCTACTCTGAACAAGAATTGATAGGCAGCTCCCATAACATTGTTAGGCATCCTGATATGCCTAAAATAGCTTTTAAAGAGCTCTGGAGTGTCATAGAAAACAAAGAGATCTGGAGAGGAGTAGTTAAAAATATATCTAAATATAAAAAGACCTATATATCTGAAACTACGATTTTGCCTATAATGGACGCCAATAGCAATATTTTGGAGTATATCGCTATTAGGCATGATATAACTGAGCTTGAAAAATTTAAAGAGGAGATTAAAAAGCACAATGTTGATCTGCTAACAGGTCTACCAAATAGAAATAAACTATTAGAAGATTTTCCATTTGCAAATAGGGCTGGATTAGTGTATTTAAATATCGATAACTTTAGTGGATTAAATCAATTTTATGGTACAAAAATTGCCGATAGTGTATTAATCGAGTTATCAAGTTATCTACAAAAAGAGGCTAGGAAGCTTGGATGTAAAGTGTATAGATTGCGTTCTGATGATTTTTTGCTAATTTTTCAAGAGGATGGATTACCTAAAGAGGACTATAGAAAGATTGTTAAAGAGCTCATTAGTAGAATAGAGTCAAAAGAGATAGAGTGTAGCCATATTGATAGCATAACTGTTAATGTTCATGCAGGCGTAGACATCATCACAAAAAGTACAAAAATTGAAAAGCTACTCAATAATTTAGACTTAGCAAGAAAAACTGCTAAATATGAAAATAAAAAGTTTCTACTATATAGAGCCAATATGGAAAATAAAGAGAACTATAAAAGCAATATTAAGCGTATCAGCGAGATAAAGCAAGCAATCATAAGTGATAAAATTGAGGTATATTTTCAGCCAATAATAGATAATGTAAGCAATAAGATAAGTAAATTTGAAGCACTAGTGAGGCTAGTTCGAGACGACGAAGAGGTCTTATCTCCATTTTTCTTTTTAGATGTTGCAATAAAGGCTAACTTGTATCCACAAATTACGCAGATAGTTATCAATAAAGCATTCGGGAGGTTTGAGTATTTATCGCAATACGGCCTCTCTATAAATCTCAGTATAGAAGACATTACAAATGAAGATACAGTCTCATTTATCCTAAATAAGCTCAGAAGTTATCCAAACACAAGTCGCATAGTCTTTGAAATCTTAGAGTCACAAGAGATTGAGGATTATGTGCTTATAGCTAAGTTTGTTAAAGCAGTAAAAAATCTTGGTGCTAAAGTTGCCATAGATGACTTTGGAACTGGTTATTCTAATTTTGACCATATTGTAAATATAGATCCAGATTTTATCAAAATAGATGGTAGTCTGATTAGGAATATAAATCAAAATAAAAATTCACAAATACTTGTTAAGTCTATCATAGGTCTATCTAAAAATCTTGGAATCAAGACTATCGCTGAGTTTGTCCACTCAAAAGAGATAGCTGATATAGTTAAAAATATGGGAGCTGATTTCTCTCAAGGGTACTATCTAGGAGAGCCTAAAAATGATCTAGCTTAAGGCTGCTTATATCTATATCTTTACCGTGCCTATTCTTTTTACAGAACTCTACTATTTTGCCATGAAATCTAGCATATACTATATTTAGAGGAATCTCTTTGTTGTATAGTATGTTTATCTTCTTAAGATTACTATTAATCCCGAGCACTAGCCACTCTTGAATTTCATCGTAGTTTTGAAACTCATATCCGAGTTTCTGCAAAAGTCTATTTGTGTAGCTATCTACTACCATAACTTCTTGTTTGCATGCGTAACACAAGATAGAGTCCGCACTCTCTTGACCAATACCTTTTTGCATAAGAAGCCAATCCCTGTCCACGAGTAAAGTAAACTCTTTAAAGCAACCAAACTCTTCAAGAATATTTTGACAAAGTTTTTTAAGATTCTTTGCTTTTGTGTTATAAAATCCACTTGGTTTTATGAGTTGCGACAGCTCTTTTAGATCTAGCTTTGCTATAGATTCTAGGCATAGCATATCTTTGTCTCTTAAGTTATCTAAACTTTTTTCCACTTTTTCCCATCTAGCTTGTTGGGTTAAAATTGTTCCAACAACAACCTCAAAAGTTCCACTATTTGGCCACCAAAGCTTTTCACTATCTTGACTTATTAATTCACATTTTTTTAATGATTTTAAAAGCTCAAAACTATCCATTTTTTACCCTTTTTCTTAAGTATATCAGTACAGCATTAAGTATATCATCATCATCTTTGCTTCTAGATTTTAGATAACTCTTTGTTTCACTGCTGTCTTTTAGAGTTATATTTTGTCCGAAATTTGATATGAAAACTACACCAGAGTTAGCCGCTAAAATTTTAATAGTAATAATATCTAAAAACTGCTTTGTATTGGTATCTAACCTACCAAATCTATCAACCATCTCCTCCTCAATATCTAACACATCTCTTACGCTTTCACACCTGCTAAGACGGCGATAAAGCTCTAGTCTTACTCTATCCTCACTCACGCAATCACAACTTATAAAAGCGTTTATTGAGAGCTTTATCTCTATCTCTTTTTTTTGTATAGGCTTGTTGTTAAGTAGAGTATTAATGGCATTTTCGAGCATCTTGAGGTAGAGTGAGTATCCTATATTTTTAATATGTCCACTTTGTGCTTCGCCTATTAGATTTCCTCCACCTCTTATCTCTAGGTCATGGTAGGCTAAAACAGAGCCACTACCTAAAAACGAGTTGGACTCAAGTGCTATAAGCCTTTTTTTTGACTGCTCTGTAAGTCGTGATTTATCCTTTACTAAAAAATAGCAGTAACCCTGTCTTTTCGCTCTTCCCACTCTTCCTCTCATCTGATGCAGATCCGCAATTCCAAAGTTTTCACTCCCTTCTATTATAATGGTATTGACATTTGGCATGTGGATTCCTGACTCAATGATAGAGGTTGAGAGCAACAGGTCATACTCTTTATTTTCAAATTTTATCATCTCTTTCTCTGTTGTGATTGCCCCTATCTTAGAGTGTAAAACTAAAATTTTTAGTCTTGGTAGTAGCTCTTGAAGCTCCTTTTTCTTGCTTTGAATACTTGCAATTCTGTTGTGCACAAAAAACAGCTGTCCCCCTCTTTTAAGTTCACGACTAATCGCCTCTTTTAAAGATCTCTCTTCGTGCTCTTTGACAAAAGTCCTTATATCCTCTCTGTCGCTCGGAGGGGTTAATATCTGAGAGTATTGTTTAATAGAACTAAGAGCCATATTTAAACTTCTTGGAATTGGAGTTGCACTCATGGATAAGATGTGTACGCCCTCTCTCATCTGTTTTAGCCTCTCTTTTTGTTTTACGCCAAACTTATGCTCTTCATCAAGTATGATTAATGCTGGATTTTTGAGCTCTACTCCTAAAAGAGAGTGAGTCCCAACACAGACCTTTAACTCCCCACTCTTCAAGTCGGCTAAAATCCTACTTTTTGCTTTAGCGGTTGTAAAACGATCAAGCCTCTCAACTCGTATACTATATTTTTTAAACCTCTCATTTAGTGACTTAAAATGCTGAGAGCTTAAAAGTGTAGTTGGAGCTAATATAACGCTTTGATAACCATTTATCGCACTTAAGAACATAGCATTCATAGCCACTTCAGTTTTGCCAAAACCCACATCACCACTAAGAAGTCTGTCCATCATTTTAGAAGATTTTAGGTCTGAAAATATCTCATCTATTGCTTTTATTTGGTCATCAGTATACTCAAAACCAGCATCTTTTTGAAACTCTTTTATCTGGGCTTGCTCATGCAGAACTATAGCTTCAAGCATCTCTCTTTTTGATGCTATTTTTACAATTTCACTAGCAATTTCGAAAAGCTTAACTTTTGTTTTAGCTTTTAATTTAGCAAAGCTTCCTTTACCTAGCCTATCAATATTAGCTAAATGTCCACCATCACTGATATATCTATCAATCACATCAAGGTTTTCAACAGGAAGCAGAAGCTTATCTTCACCCTGATACTCAACAACAACAAAATCTCTTGTACTGCCTAGTATTGTTGTATTTTGAAGCCCTTTAAAAAGCCCAACTCCATAGTTTTCATGAACAACTAAGTCGCCTATTTTTAACTCGTCTAATATAATCGAAGCTTTTTTTATTCTACGCTTTTTAAAGTGCTTATTTAGTGAAATTATCACTTCATTTGAACTGATTATATTGACAATCAAGTCGCTTTGCTTAAAAGAAAAACTAGAGTTAATATCTTCTTGCCTTAAAAGCACCTCGTTTTTTGCCAATATAGTTATCTTTTTATTTTTATGAAAATCTAAAAATGTGTTAGTTGCACTAATCTCAAGTGGTTTAAACTCTTTGGCTTTTGGTATTATCTCCAAAGACTTTAATTGCTTACTTTTATCTAAATCAAAAAGCCCAATCTCCTCTATGTCATCCTCTAAGCCATCTATTAAATAAACTTTATACTCATCAAGCCAGCTTTTAGAGCTATCTTTTAAAGCCCAAAGACCCAAAGAGTGTATATCTTTTACAAAACTATCACTTCGCATATTTTGAGCTTTTTTAGTCAAACTATCGAACTCTTTATTGCTCAATGAAAAAAGAGCAGGAGCTATCTCAAAAGAGTCTAGCTCCTCTTTTTGACTCTTTTGAGTTTCGCACTCAAAATATCTTATACTCTCAATCTCCTCATCAAAAAGAGATACCCTTATAGCAAATTTCGAATCAATAGGAGATATATCTACAATATCACCACGAAAAGAGACCTCACCTGTGGACTCAACTATATCTACTATGTTGTAACCCCAATTCAACATGCACTCTTTAAACTCTTTTAGATTTAGAGTATCACCAAGCTCTAATATTTTAGTTTTAAAAAGATTTTTTTGAGGAAGAGGGGTAAATAGAGTTCTTATAGGAGATATAAAAACTTTTCTTGTAGACTTGTCATCATAATAGTTTTTTAAAGTGACTAAAAGCTGCCTAAGCTCGTCACTAAAAGAGAGCAAATCATCTCCAAAACTAGCTCTTAGGTCTGGTAAAAGATATGCTTTCTTGCCCACATACTCCACCACCTGAGATACTAAAAAAGCATCCTTTTCACTTGAAACACCAATTATTTCAGCACTGTTACCATTCTTAAAAAATTCATAGACTGCGGATTGCAAACTTATTTGACCTTTAATTCAACTTTTTTTATAGGAGCTACACTATCTCTTTTTATCTTGCTTTCACCTTCGAACTCCGCTTTAACCTCTATCATTAACTCTTTTGATACTGCTTTGCCTAAAAATTTTCCTCCTGCTAGAACTTCAATGCCATCACAATCAGCACTTCCTTCAAAAAAACCATTTACTATTAGCCTATTTGCTGTTACATTTCCACTGATTTTCCCACCCTTGCCTATAGTGACTGTGCTTTTAGAGTCTATCTCCCCTGAGATTTCACCATCAACATGTAGTCTAGATGTGCAGTTAAAAACACCATCTATTTTAGCACCGCTTGCTACTATTGTTGTTTCGCTAGAAGAGGGTGGCTTTGTATTAGATTTATCAAAGATTGCCATGAGACTCTTTTCTCCTTTTTAAATATTTCTTCAAAATTCGAGCTATCCCATCTCATAAAATTAACAGGATCCAAAGGTCTTGTTATAAATCTTACCTCATAATGAAGATGAGGTCCTGTTGAGAGACCACTGTTGCCCGTGTATGCTATTATATCACCTTTTTTTACAAAACTACCCGCTTTAGCAGGAAATTTTTTACTAAGATGTGCATAGGTTGTCCTAAAACCATAATTGTGATCTATTATAACTAGATACCCAAGACCGCTATCTTTATGATAACCAGCAAACTCAACAACTCCATTAGCAGGAGCACGAACTGGGGTCATCTTTTTTGCTCTTAAGTCAATCCCTCTATGAAACTCTTTTCTTTTTAAAATTGGATGATTTCTCCAACCAAATTTCCCTGTAAATCCCTTAAAGGGAATGACATCTCCATTTGGAATATTGTCAAAAATAATTTTTTGCTGGGCTGATGTAAGTTTGATATTTTTCAATCTTTCGTCAATTTGTGTCTCTAGAGATGGTGTAATACCAACAAGTGCTTCGATATCTGTTATCTTTTCTTTTATAGTGTTAAACTCTTTGGTTTTTTTAGTTATCTCTTTGGCTAAGCTTTTTGTCTCTTCATCTAACTCCTTGATTAGTCTATCATTGCTCTGTTTTAGCTCTTTTTGTTGTGCCAATAGGCTACTTCTTTTAACTTCTAAGTCGGTTACTTCACTCATTAGAAATGAGATTAAAAATGACCCAACAACTATGACTATAGCTATAAAAAGTGAAAAATATAGAACAAATCGTTTTATAACCTGATGAAGCAAATAGTGTTTTGAGCCATTTATGTCTGAAATAGTTATTGTAAATTTATTTCTTACTGACATAGACTCACAAATCCCTGCACTACTGAAAAAGAGCCAAAAACTAGATACTCATTATCTTTATGAGTTCTGTTAAATGCTGAGAACTCTATCTCAAGAGAGCATAAAGTCTCCTCTAGTGTTTTTCTTGAGACTTCTCGCTCATTCTCAATCTTGAGTATTTGAACCTCTTTTATGATAGGTTTTAAGATTTGCAAAATAAGGTTATACTCTTTATCATCATAACTGTTGTAGACTAGTACAACCTTTTTATCTGCAAAGTGTTGCTTTAACGCTGTTGCTGCCATAGGATTGTGACCAACATCAATAGTGATATTTGGGGCTATTTTTTGGCATCGACCAAACAGGATTAAATCATCTAGCAAGTTTACATCCAATTCAAATCCTAAAAGTTTAGCCGCACAAAATGCTGTTGAAAAATTGTCCATAAAAAAGTGTGGATAACTTTTCTTTTTAATCCAAATATCTAAATCATGATAAAACTTGTCCTTTAAATAGTTTTGTGCTAGATAGAGATTACCACCTACCTCTTTGACTCTTTGCTTGGCTATCTCTTGAACCTCTTTTTCTTGTTGTTTTGCCAAAAGTAAATCTCTAGTAACGCTTCGAATCTTGGTTGTTGCAATCTTCTGTATAGTTGAGCCTAAAAAAGATTGATGATCATAGCCAATAGGAGTGACTATGCTTAACTCTTTTGTAAAAACATTGGTCGCATCAAACTCACCGCCAAGTCCAGCTTCTAGGATAACATATTTGCATTTTTTGCAAAAAATCAACATCGCTAAAAGTGTAGTATACTCAAAGTAGGAGAGTATATTGCTTTGCTCTTTTGTGAGTATAGCTTGAAGTTTTTTATGAGCAGTTTCAAGTGTCATATCATCTATATCTTCACCATCAATCCAAATCCGCTCATTGAATTTTATTACATGAGGAGAGCTATAGTGACCCACATGTAAACCTTTTTTATATAAGATATGTGCTAAAGCTCGCCCTGTTGAGCCTTTCGCATTTGTTCCTACTATATGCACTATTTTAGGAAGATTAAAAATATTGCGTATGCTTTTATAGATATTTGGAAACCTATCATAATCAATCTTAGCATAGTAGAGCGGCTTAGTGTGCAAAAACTCCTCTAACATCATTTAATTTTTGGCATCACTTGGTTTCTTCCGCTCTGTTTAGCCTTATAGAGCATCTTATCAGCACTTGCAACTGTATCTTTTTCAGACTTGCACTTTGAACGCTGAGCTATACCACAACTAATTTTAACATTAATTCGTTCATTTTTATAGATAAATTTATAGTTATCAATAATATTTCTTATCTTGTCAGCAAAAGATATACCTTGCTCTAAGTCTATATTTGGCAGTATTGCAAGAAACTCCTCACCACCATACCTACCAACAAAATCCACCTCTCGCATATATTTTCTCAAAATCCTTCCAAGAGTCGCTAGTATGACATCACCTGCCTCATGTCCGTATGTATCATTGACTACCTTAAAATGATCTATATCTAAAAAGCACAAAATATAGTCAGTCTTGTATCTCTTGTATGCCTCCTCAACTCTTTTTAATTCGCTAGTTAATGCTCTTTTTGTAGCTACACTTGTTAAAAAGTCCTCTTTACTCTCTTTTTTTGCACTTATTAGAGCATTCTCTAATTTTCTTACTCTAGAGTGAAGCAGAGTGATAGTTTTTTGATTTTCAGACATTTTTTGACTTAATCCTTGAGTTTCACACTCTAAAGAGGTTGCAATATGAAGAAGTTTCTCTTGGATAGATTCAAAACTACCATCTTTTAAACTCATATTTGTCAAATCATTTTTGATAGTTCTTACTTGATCTGCACTTATATCACTACTGTCAATAAGTTCAATTATTTTTTTATTTATATCATTGAGTATCTTGTCCAAAGTTGAAATCTTACTCTTGACCTCCTCTTTATCAAGCTCAACCCTCTTTTTGATAAAGCGTTTAATATCCTCCTGCATAGCATCTGAAGCAAGAGACTCAGGAGAGTTTCGTAACTCATTGCTAATGGTTGCTAAATCATCATTTACACTTGAGGCTATTGATGGGGTAAGTGTTGCTACTATCAAAGGTGCTATTGATTTATATATCTCATTATTGTCATCATTACGTTCTAGTATTTTTACTATATCAGCAACCATCATCTTTGCATCATCTTTGCTAATCTTTCCATATTTGTCTAGCTTTTTTAAAAACAGATCATCATAGCTAGAGATAAATTCAAACCATTTATCTCTTATGGTCTCTATCGACTTGAGGTCTTGCTTTGACTCAAGTCTATCCAAAGAGGCATTTGCAAGGGCTGTTGCTTTTTTGTTGTGAAGAAGTGATACTGCTTGGAGTATTCGTTTTGAGAGAAGCATAAGTGAAGTTATGAGCTGTTCACTCTGCTGCGAACTGCTTCTGTTAAGTCTTGCGACAAGAAAAGCAAGAAGTTGTTCCATAGTAGAGACATTGACTCTTTTTGCTTCTGTAGCCAATTTATTGTCAAGTTTTTTTATATATTTTGTTACTTTTTGACAATCCTCAACAACAACTCCTCTATTTTTTGCAACTTGGCAAAATACTCTATTGTAGTTATCGGGAGTGAAAACTAAATGCTCCTCTTTTAATTTTTCAAAACTCTCTTTGATTATCTCATTTATAGTATTTGCCACCTAATTCTCCTCTTTAATTACTTCATGCTCGTAATAGCTATATTTGATATAAACTCATTTAAAGCATCTAGCGATGCTAGCTTGATGGCTTCAAATCTTTTACTGTCTGATATTACACTATTTGTTGTTCCATCTAGATTTTCAGCTATAGGGAAGTCATACTCACCACTTGTAGAAAAACTCCTACTACTGCCATCTTTTGCCAAATACCTAATGCTCAATGCTACTTTTGCTTTATAGGAAGTAACAAAACCATCTTTATTATACAGTATTGGAAAAAACGAGGTTGAGCCAATCTTGATAAAAAGCTTACTATCTGCCTTCTCTTTGGGTCTAAGCTTCGCTCCTAGTCTTGTTATAACTGACTCATTTACTGCATCTTTTATTAGTACACTATTTTTTGGATCTTTTCTACTAATAGACACATCTACATGTACGCGCTCACCCAAAGTCTCTCGTGCAAAGTGTGCTGTAGGTTTATACCCGCAAGCTGTTAATAGAATTACGACTAGAAAAAGATATACTATTTTTTGCATTACTCTACCACCAAATTTACAAGTTTATTTGGAATATATATCCTTTTCATTATACTCTTTTTTTCTAACCATTTTTTTGTAGCTGTCTCAGCAAGGTTTAAAATCTTATCTTTTGGAAGCTCTTTTTCTACTACTATTTCACACCTTCTTTTGCCATTAATTGTAACCTGTAGAGTTATCGTAGACTCCTCAAAAACCTCGCCTAAAACCTCAAGCTTCTTAAAATTCTTAAGTCCAAAAAGATTTTCACTTATCTCCCAGCAGATATGCGGGACAATAGGCTCTAACACACTTGCTAAAATAAAATAACCCTCAGTCCACACAGCCTCACTCTCTTGTGAACTTAGAGCATTTAAAGCCTCCATACAAGCTGCAATGAGTGTGTTAAATGCATATCCACTAGCAAATACATCCTCAGACTTTTTTAGTGCTTCATAGACTTTTTTTCTTGCAAATTGAGACTCTTTTGAAAGTTTAGTATGCTCAATGCAAGGTATCTTTTCAACTTTTTTTGCATTTGAGCTTCTAGCACAAAACTTTTTAATAAACTTATGTGCACCTTCAACAGCACTATCGTTCCACTCTAGCTCTTTTTGAGCAGGAGCGGCAAATAGTATAAAAAGTCTTGCGGTATCTGCACCATACTTCTGCACAATAGCATCAGGATCGACAGTATTGCCTTTTGATTTACTCATTTTTGAGCCATCTTTTAACACCATGCCTTGTGTCAATAAATTTTCAAAAGGCTCACTACAAGAGATATATCCCATATCTCTTAAAGCTTTTGTAAAAAATCTAGAATAAAGAAGATGTAAAATTGCATGTTCAATTCCACCTACATACTGATCAACACTCATCCAGTAGTCACTACTTTGCTTATCAAAGACTCTATCTTTCCACGCAGACTTATCAGTCGTATATCTTAAAAAATACCAACTTGATTGAAAAAAAGTATCCATAGTATCGGTTTCTCGAATAGCATTGCTTCTACATGCAGGGCATTTTGTATGCTTCCAAGTTGGATGACTCTCAAGTGGATTTCCTTTTCCACTTATCTCTATATCATCAGGAAGTGATACTGGCAGGTTTTCTATAGCTTCGTGAACCAATCCACACTTAGAGCAGTAAATCATAGGAATTGGAGCACCCCAATATCTTTGCCGACTTATTCCCCAGTCTCTTAGTTTATAGTTTATTACTTTTTTTCCAAGCCCGTTTTGCTCAAAATCATAGATAATTGATTTTTGTGCTTTTTTGGAGCTCATTCCTGTGTATTTACCTGAATTCACAAGCTTTCCGTACTCCACTGTTGCCTTAGTTCCATCAAAACTATCTGTTTCACTCTCAATACTTTGAAGTATTGGCAGGTCATACTTTGTAGCAAACTCAAAATCTCTCTCATCATGAGCAGGAACAGCCATCACCGCACCTCCTCCATACTCAATCAAGACAAAATTGGCAACCCAAATAGGAATTTTTTTGCCAGTTAAAGGGTGAACAACATCAATCTCTAAGCTAATTCCCTCTTTTTCATTTTGTGCTCGCTCTCTTGAGCCTACTGCTTGCATTGCTCTGATTTTTTCAATCTTTTCATAACCTATAAGCTTATTATCACAAATATACTTTACAATACTATGCTCAGGAGCAAGTGCTGTATAAGTGATTCCAAATATCGTATCTGGTCTAGTTGTAAAAACGCTAAACTTATCAAACTTACCGTCCAATCTATTTTTTGTTTCATCAGTTAAAACAAGGTTAAACTCTAGTCCCTCACTCTTTCCTATCCAATTCTCCTGCATAGAAAGAACCTGTTTTGGCCAACCGCTCTCTAGTTTTTTAGCGTCATCTAAAAGCTCTTGTGCATACTGCGTAATTTTTAAGTAGTATCCTGGCATGTCTCGTTGCTCTACAGCACTATCACATCTCCAACAGCATCCATCTTCCACCTGCTCATTTGCAAGGACTGTATGACAACTTTCACACCAGTTTAGAGTTGAGTTTTTTTGATAGACTAGCCCATTTTTATACATCTCAATAAAAATATGCTGTTCATGTTTAGTATAGAGCTTATCACTCGTAGCAAACTCCCTACTTTTTGAGAAGGATAATCCAAGAGCATCTAACTCTTTTTTCATATAGTCTATATTTTCATAAGTCCATTTTTTTGGGTGTACTCTATGTTTGATAGCCGCATTTTCTGCCGGCATTCCAAAAGAGTCCCAGCCTATGGGATGAAGAACATTGAAGTCTTGTTTTCTAAAATTGCGAGCTATCGCATCACCTAGGCAGTAGTTTCTTACATGTCCCATATGAATTCGTCCACTTGGGTATGGAAACATACTTAGTATATATTTTTTCTTTTTTGAAAAATCACTTAATGGCTCAAAAGAGCTATTTTTTCTCCAATAGTCTTGCCACTTCCTCTCTACGCTTTTTGGACTATACTCCATTATCTTCCTTAAAACTCTTCTTGTGTCTTTAGTGCTTCTATCAATACTAGTGCTAAAGAGAATGTATTTGCTATAATTGCACCAATCGCTAGTGATATTGCCATCTGAACATTATTGGCAAGTATTACAAATAAAAATGCAGGAATCAAATGCAAATCTGCCACTAAAGAGCTTGCAAAGAGCTCGGCTGAGAGTATGTTTTTTACACCAATCTTAAGCAGTGTTGAAATCAAGTTGACACTAGCTGCAATAAAAAGGGCAACTTCATTTTGCTCATAGATGAAGCCTACTGTGGTTGTTAGGCTCATTAGGGCAAAAAAGATATATATTACTTTTCCCCAATCCATTTTACTGTCCCCTTTTAAATGAGCAAAGCTCCTTTAAAATTCCTCGCGACTGAAGCACGAAGCAGGAGCTTCTGTATGGTTGCTCACTCCTTGAAGAGCAAAGCTCCTTTAAAATTCCTCGCGACTGAAGCACGAAGCAGGAGCTTCTGTATGG